>JALZNL010000117.1 GCA_030857715.1 Actinomycetota bacterium
ACCTCGGGGAGAAGAGGCTGTTACTCGCCTATGCGCGCATGCTTTCCCGCTACGAGAAGGCGAACGTCATAGGGACCAGGGATTTCGGTGAGATACTGCACAGGCATGTTCTGGACTCTTTGAGTTGTCTGATCTTCGCCTCCTTGCGAGAGGCAAGGAAAGTGGTGGACATCGGGTCTGGGGGCGGTCTGCCGGGGATACCGCTGGCCGTGATGCTGCCGGATGCCGAGATCACGCTCCTGGAGTCTGTCGGCAAGAAGGCCGCCTTCTTGCGTTACGTGTCCGACGAGTTGGAGCTTGCCAACGTGAGGGTCGTGAACGCGCGGATCGAAGAAGCTGCTCGGGAGGAAGTCCATAGGGGGGCGTACGACGTCTGCACGGCGCGGGCGCTGGCCAGGCTCTCCGTGATCGCGGAGTATTCGCTGCCGCTGCTGCAGAGGGGAGGGCATGTCGTGGCGATGAAGGGCCGAGAAGACTCGGCCGAGCGGGCCGAGGGGGAGCGTGCTTCGATGGCGCTCGGCGGGCGCGTGTGCGACGAGATCCCGGTGCCCCAAGTGTCAGGGGTCGAACAGAAGGACAGACGACTGCTGTTGCTGGAGAAGATCGAGGAGACGCCGCACCGCTACCCGCGAAGAACCGGCATGCCGGTTCGGGCTCCTCTCGGCAGAAGAGAGTAGGGAAGGCGTCGGATGGTCATGTTAAGATGCGGGCGTTGAAGACCGTAGTCGCCATAGTGAACCAGAAGGGTGGGGTGGGCAAAAGCACGACGGCCATAAACCTGGCCGCCTACCTCGCCCACAAGGGCGAAAAGATCCTCGTAGTAGACATGGACCCCCAGGGCAACGCCACGAGCGGCCTGGGCGTGTCTCCCGACTCCAACGGATGCATGTACGACGTGCTGCTCGACGGCAAACCCCTACAGGAAGTGGCCTTGCAGACAGGGGTGCCGAACCTCTGGGTCGCGCCAGCGACCATTAACCTGGTCGGGGCCGAAGTCGAGTTGGTCAGCGCCCTGGCGCGCGAGTTCAAGCTAAAGAAGGCCATGGAGAAGCTGCCGGAGGGAGAGTACGACCGGGTACTCATGGACTGCCCACCGTCGTTGGATCTCCTGACGCTCAACGCGTTGACGGCCGCCGACGAAGTCCTCATACCGATGCAGTGCGAGTACTACGCGCTGGAGGGTCTGACCCAGCTCATGCAGAGCATCCGCATGGTACGCGAAGAGCTCAATCCCACGCTCAGGGTGGGAGGGGTCTTGCTCACGATGTACGACCCGCGGACCAACCTGTCCCGGCAGGTCGCGGAGGAGGTCCGCTCCTTCTTCGGGGACCGGGTCTACCAGACGATAGTGCCGAGGAACGTACGACTCAGCGAAGCTCCGAGCTTCGGGTTGCCGATCGCCCTCTACGCGCCCAAGAGCACCGGCGCGGAGGCATACGAGGCAGTGGCGGAGGAGGTGATGGGCCGTAGGTAAGCGCGGCCTGGGACGCGGGCTCTCCGCCCTGATCGCCACGGGTGAAGGTGTCGGAGGCCTCAAGTTCGACGAGTTGCCGGTCTCTGCCATCAGGCCCAATGCCCGTCAGCCCAGGCGGACATTCCCACAGTCCGGTATAGAGGAGCTCGCCGCCTCCATCCGAGAGGTAGGCGTGCTGCAGCCTCTTGTGGTTCGGTCGACGCCGGGAGGTTTCGAGCTCATAGCGGGGGAGAGGCGCCTGAGGGCCGCCAAGGTGGCTGGTCTGGACCGGGTGCCGGTGCTGATCCGCCAGGCCGGGGACAACGAGTCCATGGAGCTGGCCCTCGTGGAGAACCTCCAACGCGAGAACCTCAGCCCCCTGGAGACTGCGGCGGCGTACCAGGCGCTTATGGAGGGTTTCGACCTGACCAAAGACCAACTCGCCCGCCGACTGGGCAAGAGCCGGGCCGCCGTGACCAACACGCTCCGCCTGACGCAGCTCCCTCAACCCATCCGCGACATGCTCGGAGAGGGTGGTATCTCCGAAGGACACGCCCGCACCCTGCTGGGCCTGCGGACCGAAGACCAGATGGTCCGGCTCGCCGGGCGGGTCCAGGCCGAGAGACTGTCGGTCCGGCAGACGGAAGAGCTGGTTCGAGAGCAGGCCGACGGGCCTGAACCGGCCGAACCGGTGGGCCGTACGGCCCCAGAGACGCCCCAGGCCTTCGACGAAGCCTCCCGGATCATGCGCGAGGCCATAGAACTGCCCGTCCGGGTCAAGTCCTTCCGGCGTGGGGGGAAGGTCGAGATCCGCTTCACCGAAGCCGAACAACTGGAGGCGATAGTCTCCCTCCTTACCTCCAGAGAAACACAGTAACCCTAAAGCCCTCAGCCTCCGAAGCACGGACGCTTTTAAGCAGCATTAATTACTAATAAACCCATTTTGTCCCGGTTCTCTATCCCGTTTGGGTGCTGTGAGATACACTGTCGGCGGTTTAGCTCTCTATGCGTGAGGGGCCGGGAGGAGAACTGTTGGGGCGACGGCTGGCATTATGGTTGCTGGTGGGTGGAGCCTTGCTGGGCTCTTCTGCGGGTCTCGCGGGGGCCCAGGAAGTATCTCAGGCGCAGTACGCCAGCCAGGGGGCTGAGGTTCCCGCCGGTGAGGTTCCCGCCGGGCGCATTCCGTCACTGGAGGGGCGGGTCGCGGAACAAGACGCGGCGTTGGAGGCCAGGATCGAGGACATCTCCGAGGTGGGCGAGGACCTGGGTGAGACGCAGGCCAGGGTGGACGGGGCCGAGGCCAGGGCCGGCGAGTTGCGGAAGCAGACAGGCGAGCTCGAGCGGAAGATAGCCGCGCAGAAAGAATCATACCGGCAGTCGAAGACCCGCTACGAAGAGCGGGCCCGCGCCGCGTACCAGGGCCGTGATTTAGAAGGTCTGGGGGCCTTGATCGACGGTTGGCTCGGCTCAGGGCGGGGGGTTACGGGGGGGCAGGTCACCGGGGTTGCCCGCGTGCTGGTCGACGGTAGGCAGGATCTCGAGGCCTACGAAGAGTCGAGGGCCATGCTCGAGGATATGGCGCGACAGATCTCCCAGAAAGAGAAGGACTACGAGGCCGCTATCGAGGAGCAACAGTCCTCGGCCGAGGAGTTGCGGAGCCGGGAGGCGACCCTGGACGAGTCCATAGCGGGTCTCCGGTCTGACAGGGACCGGACGGCCGACCGCATCCAGGATCTCGAGGCGGCGGAGAGGGCCCGCATCCAGAGGTCCCGGGCGGCCACCGGCGGCGGCACGGTGGGCAAGGGATACCAGCTCGGAGTCGCCCGCGGCGAGATCTTCGCCCGCCCGGTCGCGCCGATGCCGAAGCGGGAGTACGTCAAGCTCTACAAGGAGTCTGCCGAAAAGTACGGGTTCGGGAAGGACTGGTACGTGCTCGCCGCGGTCGGGCAGGTCGAGTCCAATCACGGGCAGAACATGGGGCCTTCGAGCGCGGGGGCCATGGGACCGATGCAGTTCCTGCCCTCGACGTGGGCCACCTCAGGCGTGGACGGCAACGGCGACGGGGCGGCCAACATCATGGACCCCGAAGACGCCGTACCGGCCGCCGCGGGCTACCTCAAGGAGGGCGGGGCGCCCCGCGACTGGTACGCCGCACTCTACTCCTACAACCACGCCGAATGGTACGTGAAGAAGGTCTTCGCCGTCGCCGAGGCCTACAGGCTGCTGGCGAAAGACGAGCGGGTAGAGCCTTACATCTAGTCTCCATCGCCTCCCGGACGTTTTCGTGCAGCTTGCACAAAGACCGGGGACCGCGGCTTCTCTAGCATGGACGGAAGGTTCATGGAGCTAGAGAGGGAGATGAATGCCGTTTCTTCACGAGGGTTGTCGCGTCCTCACGGCGGCAGTTGGCCTCGGCGTCCTCGCAGGGCTGTTCGGGTGTGGATCCTCCGCGTCCGAGGGTGGCGATGGGGGCGGGGGTGGCGCGCTGACCGTGCTCGCGGCATCGTCGCTCACCGACGCCTTCGGGGAGCTGGAGGTGCGGTTCGAGGAGCAGAACCCGGGCGTGGAGGTGCGTCAGAGCTTCGAGTCCAGTTCGACCCTGCTAACCCAGATACAGCAGGGCGCGCCCGCCGACGTCTTCGCCCCGGCCTCCGAGGAGGAGATGGACACGGCGATGGAGGAGGGCCTGGCCGGGGGCGAGCCCGAGGTGTTCGCCGAGAACCGCGAGGTCGTCATGGTGCCGAAGGACAACCCGGCGGGCATAGAGGGTCTTCGGGACGTAGCGAAGCCCGGCGTCAAGCTCGTGCTGGCCGAGGAAGGGGTGCCGGCGGCGGACTACGCTCTAGAGATCCTCGGCAAGGCAGAAGAGGAGTACGGTGTTGGCTTCGAGAAGAGCGTCCTCTCAAACGTCGTCTCGCGCGAGGCCGACGTGCGGGCATCCGTGAACCGGGTGGTCGTCGGGGACGCTGACGCGACGTTCGGCTACGCCAGCGATTACACGCCAGACATCCGGGACCGGGTGCAGATGGTCCCCATCCCACCGGACCTGAACATAACCGCGACGTATCCGGTGGCCGTGCTAGAGGACGCGAAGGAGCCGGACCTGGCGCGGGAGTGGGTGGATCTCGTAACGGGCGAGGAGGGCCGGCGCGTGTTGGAGAAGTGGGGGTTCGAGCCCGCCGCGTGATGGGACGGAACAAAGACCAGCGGCTTCTGCGACGCCCCGGCCTGGGCGATACGCTCGCCTCCGGGCTGGCCGTCGCGGCGCTGGCGCTGCTTGCGGGCTTTATCAGCCTTCCCTTCATCAGCCTCTTGCTGTGGACGGTGAGCGAGAACTCGTGGCGGGCGATGGCCTCGCCGGTGGCGATCGACGCGCTGCTCCTCAGCATCAAGACCACCTCCGTCTCGATGGCGATCATCCTCACAGTCGGGACGCCCGCGGCCTACGTGTTGGCCCGGGCGGAATTTCCCGGCAAGAAGATCGTCGAGACCCTGGTCGACATACCGGCGGTGCTGCCGCCCTCCGCAGCGGGCATCGCGCTGCTGCTGGCCTTCGGCAGGTTCGGGCTGGTGGGCCAGCACCTCGAGGTGTTCGGGGTGACCGTGACCTTTACCACCGCGGCGGTCATCATCGCCGAGGTCTTTGTCGCGGGCCACTTCTACGTGCGCCAGGCCGCCGTAGGGTTCGCGGGGGTGCGGCGCGACGTGGAGGAGGCGGCCATGGTGGACGGGGCGGGCCGGTTCTCCACCTTCACGAAAGTGACCGTGCCGCTGGCTTTTCCGGCCCTGGTCGCCGGCGCGATGATGGCCTGGGCGCGGGCGCTCGGGGAGTTCGGGGCCACCATCGTCTTCGCCGGCAGCTTCCGGGGCATCACCCAGACCGTCCCGCTCGCCATCTTCGCCGAGTTCCAGGGCAACATCGACGCCGCCGTGGCGCTCTCCGTCCTGGTCCTGGGCTTCGCCTTCGTCGTGATCCTGACCGTCAGGTACCTCACCGCGAAGACGACGAACCACGGAAACTAGCGCGGTCCGCAGAAAGTCTTTCCCTCTGCTGACCGCGCCGGTAGACGAAAGCCCTAAGCCACGCCTTCGTCGGTCAGGATCATGACGTCCGTGGCTTTGACGAGCGCGGTGGCCTCCTTGCCGACCTCCAGGCCGAGCTCGTCGGCGCTCTCGCGGGTTATGAGGGCGACCATGTGGTTGTCGCCAACCTGGAGGGTCACTTTCGCCGCGGCCTCTCCCCTGACCACCTCGGTGATGGTGCCAGGCAGCCGGTTACGGGTGCTCATCTTCATCTCTCTCTCCTCTCTCTAGGGACAACAGACCCAGTTGTAGGGCCAGCGCTACCCCGGGTTCCCTGAAGTCTAAACCCGTCAGCTTGCCTATGCGCTCCAGGCGGTAGGTCATGCTGTTGCGGTGCAGAAAGAGCCTGTCGGCCGCCTCGCTCGCGTTGGCGCCGGCCGCGAAGTACGTCCTCAGGGTCTTGACGAGGTCGCTGCCGCGCCCCCGGTCGTGCTCGACGAGCGGTTCGACGAGGGCCCGGAACGGGACGAGGTCTTCCGAGAGGGAGAGGGCACGGATCAGTCGTTCGACGTCCATCGGCCGGGCGGTTTTAGCAGACGGGGCGCCGCGATGCTAAAAAAGGCCCCTAGCATACAGGCCAAATAGGAGTGAGAGATGGAGACCCCGCGTTCTGAGATGTTCCGCAAGCTCCTGCAGAGGGACGAGACGAACCCCATGGTCCTCTACTCTCTGGGCAACGAGCTCTTCAAGGAGGGCCGCCACGCCGAGGCCAGGGACTACCTGAAGCGCGCCGTCGAACACAAACCGGACTACTCCGTGGCCTACCGGATGCTCGGCCGCGCCCACTTCGAGCTATGCGAGGACGCCGAGGCCCGCGACGTCTTCGAGAGGGGCCGCCGCGTCGCCGAAGCCAACGGCGACCTGCAGACCGTCAAGGAGATAGACGTCTTCCGAAGGCGGCTGGAGAAACGCGGGGCGGGGGAGGGGTCATAGGCCCTTCTCCCCACAGGGCGGGCTCCCTTGAGGTCACCGTCGGCATGTGCGTGGACTACGAGAGCCCGCTCGCCCGACGCGTGGCCGGCGACGTGTGGTCCGGCCTCTCGCGGGCTGCACTCGCGGCCGGGTTCACGAAGACGACGGCGGTCTGGGAGAGCCTCAGAGAAGGGAGACCGGAGAGATCCGGGGTCCCGCCTGTCCAGGTCTTCGCCATCGGCCAGGACCGCCCGGACGCCGTGGACGCCGTCGGGGCCTCGGGCGGGGCGGACGGGGTGCTCTACGGGGTGGTCGTCGCGGTCCCGGACCGGACCAACCCCCTCGCGGGCTCGCTCCTCTACCAGGGCGTCGGCCGCCTGACGGACGCCGGCGTCAAGGCCGGGATGGTTGAGCCGGCCCTGCTGCACGCTTCCCCCGTGGAGTGCGCGCGCTACGCCCGCCGGCTCCTCGAACGACTCGGGAGCGTCTAGAGAGGCTTGACCTCCCAGGTCCTGCTCGCCCTGCCCGTCACCGCGGTCTTCGCGGCCCTGGCGTACCGGCTCGGCATGGCGAGCCCGCGCGGCGCCCTGGGCGGCCTCCTCGTCGGGTCGGCCGTCTACGCGTGCCTCGGGCCGCAGGGGTTCGCCCTGCTCGTCCTCTTCGTGGTCGGCGGGTCGGTGCTTACCAGGCTCGGCTACGACCGCAAGCAGAGGGCCGGCGGCGCCCAGGAGCAC
>JALZNL010000118.1 GCA_030857715.1 Actinomycetota bacterium
CCTTCTCCTCGCCCCACATCGTCCCGAGCCCCTCGCCCCCCTGCGCCAGCGACACCGTCATGCAGTGCATGGTGGAGATGGTGTAGAGGAACGGCCCGAGCGGATGGTCCATATTGTTATGGAGGTGGCTGGAGCCCGCTATGTCCTGCATCAGGTAGACGCCGTTCTCTCGGAGCGCGTCGGCTATCCCCTCGAGCACGGCCGTGGGCTTCGCCTGGTCGTGGACCGCATCGAAGGTGGTGATGAGGTCGTAGCGCTCCTCTTCGTCGAGGGTTGCCACGTCCCTGACCTCGAAGCGGACGCTGGTGGTGCCGCGCTCCTCGGCTTCGGACCGGGCGCGGGCTATGGCTTCCTCGGAGAAGTCGTAGCCCGCCAAGCGGCTGCGGGGGAACTTGCGGGCCAGGAGGTTGAGCGCCCTCCCGCTGCCGCAGCCCACATCCAGGACGTCGATACCCTCCTCGAGCCGCTCGGTCAGGCCAGGCACCAGCGGCAGGATGGAATCGGTGAGGGCCGCCACGACCGTCTGTCCGCTGTCTTCGGCCATCACCTCGTGGAAGCGCTCGAAGGCCGAATACGGCACCCCGCCGCCGTGCCTGAAGCTCTCGACGATCCTGTCCTCTACGGAGGCCAGCACGGGGATAAACTGGGCGGCGACGGCGATGTTGTCTGGTGTGGCACTCCTGGTCAGCCACGCCGCGTGTTCGGGGGGCAGGCGGTACGTCTCGTCGTGCGGGTCGTGCTCGACGATCCTGCCCACCACCATGGCGGCCAGCCACTCGCGTACGTAGCGCTCGTTCAGACCCGACGCTGAGGCTATCTGCTCACTGGTGGAGGGGGGAAGCCCCGCCATAACGTCGAACAAGCCGGTCCGATGGCCTATGCTCGTCGTGAGCGCAAGCGCCCCGTCGTTGAGGACGCCGATCATCCTCTCGGCGAACGCCTCCGCCCTTCCCTGATCCAGTTCGTTTGTGGTCATGTCGCCTCCTTGTGGCCTTGCGCACTCGACCCCGTCGCTCCAAGTGTGGCTGTTCTCGCGAGTCGGCGCATCCCGCAAACGGATTATTTC
The DNA here is from genome assembly GCA_030857715.1 of Actinomycetota bacterium. The sequence continues at coordinate 1,067 of JALZNL010000118.1, forward strand.
TACGCTTATTCACCCGAGTGCGTAGAAGTGGCCCTTCCGAAGTCCGCTTGCAGGAGACCGCATAACTTGGGGTCCGTGGTCCTCGGACGTCCCAGAGCGTGCGTGATCTGGCTTCGTGGCGTTTCGGGGTGACCACTATATATTCTGGCGGTGTAAAGAGATGCGCCTGGCGACTCGGCTATGGCGGAGGGGTAAGCCTCGCTTGGCGGGCACCCGATCCCGCCAGCCGATGCACCTCCTCACCAGGCTCGTCGTGCGCCCTCCTCAGCGCATGCGCCGGCGGGCCGGGGCTGCCGGGTTCCTTCTAGCCCTTTCTCGGCGTTCTGTGCGTTTCTGGCGCACCGTAGATTCGCCTTCACTCGATCCACCGTGGGTCTGCGGCCGCGACGGGGTGCGTGCTCTGGGTGCACCCGATGCTTGTTGAGGCGAGCAAGGATCATAATAAATCCTACCCTCGTTACAGCCTCTGGCCCCGAGTATGAGCTTTCGGCAATCGGCGTTCGGCAAGGGTGGAGGTCCGGCCGCCGGGGGTACGCTGGCTCCGAGCCTCTGAGAGAATAGGGCGTCGTTGCAGGCGGGGGCGGGAGGCGGGGCGGGTGCTTGACGAGTTGAACCGGCGCAGCGAGGGCGCGCTGCCGGGCCTGATCGGGCTGGAGATAGTGGGCGCGGAGAGGGGAAGCATCTCCAGCCGGCTGGAGTTGAGGGAGGAGCTTCTGGCCCCGAACGGGTACCTGCACGCGGCGACGGTCGTGGCGCTCGCGGACACCTCCTGCGGCTACGGCACCTTCGTGAGTCTGCCCGACGGGGCTGAGGGCTTCACGACTATAGAGCTCAAGAGCAACTTCCTCGGCACCGCCCGCGAAGGAAGCATCGAGTGTGAGGCGCGGCTCGTGCACGGCGGGCGCAACACGCAGGTGTGGGACGCGACCGTCACGGGCGATGAGAAGACCATCGCGCTCTTCCGCTGCACGCAGATGATCCTGTACCCGCGTTGATGTCCAACCGTGCTAGCAGGTCGGGGCTTTCCGAGCCAACTTGGACGGAGGCAGTGAAAAACGCGAAGATCGGCAACGAGCCCCGCGTCATAGCGGCGTGGTGCGAGCTGCCGTTGCAGGTGGTTGTCGCGGTGTTCGTCATTCTCGAAGCACGCGGGGAGTTGCCGGCGCACCCTAGCTGGTGGTAGCTATCTTATCTTCGCAATTCCTAGCTGTTTGCAGATGTCCCGTGCGAGATCATTGTCTATCTCGGCGTGGCGCGGAACGGTCGTTCTGGTTCCTGTGGCGGGGTTCCTGTGGCGGGGTTCCTGTACTTCGAGTGCTTCGCCCCTTCGCCGTACAATTTACAGCCGCAAGCCTCCAGGTGCTTGACGAGCTGGCGGCGCTTCAAAGGGCGAGTAGTTCGCGTTCTTCCGAGGCCAGGCCGGTCCTAAGCGCCCGCAACTCCTCCGGGGAGTAGTCCTCAAGGATAAAGGCGATGGCGTCCTTGAGGTTTTCGAGCGCCTCTTCTTTGGTCTCGCCCTGCGTGCGGGCCTCCGGGATCTCCTCGCAGTGGGCGATCCACCAACCTGAATCGGTCCGGCGAAACTTGCCCGTAAAATCCACGTCCTTCAGGATCTCGTGGACCTCTTCCCTTTTTGCCGTGCGCTCGACCACAGCTTCACCCGCTCCCATCCAACTTCGCCCCCAGCAGCGACAACCCTAAACCGATGCTTAAGGTCGTGTTTGAATTATACTCCAGATAGGCGTGAGGCATGCGCAATTATGTTACGCTTCGAGGGGTTTATCCCCGCAACGATCTCATCCCCCACCGCAGGATCCCTCGGATCTTCGTCCGGCTGCCCGAACGCGCCCGCCAGTGTAAGATCCACGCGCTCATCTTCCATGAAGATCGTTTTCTGCTTGCTCGATGTTCCCTGCATCCATCTTCCGCTGCACGCAGATGATCCTGTACCCGTGTTAGCTGGCCGGGGCTTTTTCGGCCTTCCCGAAACCAATGCCCGTGATGAGCACGACGCTGGACAGGATCACAGCTAGGCCGACGATAGTGCCGAGGCCGACGGGCTCGTCGAGGAACAGGACGCCGAAGAGCAGGCCGAAGACCGGGACGATGAGCGTGACGGTGGAGGTCGCGGTCGGCCCTGCGCTGCTGATGAGGTAGAAGAACAGCAGGTAGGCGACGGCGGTTGAGAGGACGGCGAGTCCCAGCACGCAGAGCGCCACCGCGACAGACGGCGTCTCGCCCGGCAGGTCGATGGCCGCGAGGGGGATCATGACGCCCGCCGCGGCCGTCTGCTGCCCCACGGCAAGGGTCAAGGGCGGGACGCCGGCGAAGGCCCGCTTGGTAAAGACCGCGCCGACCCCGTAGCAGAGGGAGGCCCCGAGCACCGCCGCAACGGAGAGCAGGACGATGGGGCTAAGGGGCAAGGGGTCCCAGCCAACCAGCACCGCGACCCCGAAGATGCCAAGCATCACGCCCGCGATCTTCTTCGGCGTCAACGAGTCTCCCAGCCACACGGCGGCGACGAGCGCCGTGAACAGCACGGTGGTCGAGTTCAGGATGGCGGCCAGGGAGGCGGTGAGGTGTACCTCGGACGCCGAGATAAGAGAGAACGGCACCGCCGTGTTGGCGACCCCCAGGAACAGGAGCGGCCCCCACAGTCCCCGCAGCTTGAGCGCTCGCCGCGAGGCCACCGCGAAGAGCGCGAGCACGAGCGCCGCCAGCCCGACGCGCAGCCCCACGAGCACGAACGGCCCGAGCGCCGGCACGGCAACCCGGATGAACAGGAACGACGCCCCCCAGAGCGCGCCCAAAGTGACCAGCGCCGCGAGGTCCCGCCCTGTCAAGCCGGGCGTCCCGGGACCGGCTGGTTCAAGACCCCGCACCCGCCACGCGACGCTCGTGCTCCAGCAGCCGCTCCTTGATGTGCAGGCCCCCGTTGAACCCGCCGAGCGACCCGTCCGCGGCTATGACCCTGTGGCACGGCACCACCAGCGGCAGCCGGTTGGTCGCGTTGGCCCGGCCCACGGCCCGCGCCGCGCCGGGCCGGTCGAGGCGGTCCGCTATCTCCCCGTAGGAGCGTGTCTCCCCGTACGGGATGCGCGTGAGCTCCCGCCACACGGCCTTCTGCCACTCGGACCCGACGAGCGCGAGCGGCAACCCGAACTCCCGACGCTCACCGGCGTAGTACTCCCGCAACTCCTCCCGAGCCCGGGCGGTCCGCCCCTCGTCGCGTAGAAGCCGGAAACCCTCGGCCTCCAGCGCGTCTTCCATCTCGATGTCGCCGTCGCCCTCGACGAAATGGAGTGAGACCAACGCCCCCTCCCCGTCCACCGCGAAGGCCAGATCTCCGGCCGGCGACTCTACCGTATCCACGTAAACGTTCATGCGACCGTCTCCTCTCGACGTTCTCTCTTCTTGGTGGGCGCGTCTTCGAGGCCCGCCCACAGGTGCTGCACGGCGTAGGACCGCCAGGGACGCCAGCGTCCGGCCAGCGCTTCCACGCTGCGCGGGTCGCCCCGGTGTCCGAGCCGGGCGAGTGCTTTTCGTACCCCGAGGTCCGTGGTCAGTAAGGCGTCCGGGTCCCCGAGGGCGCGCATGGCGACGTAGGAGGCCGTCCAGGGGCCGATCCCCTTTAGCGACAGAAGCCGCCGCCTCGCCTCGTCGCGGTCCGCGCCGGGATCCAGCGTGATCTCCCCCCGCTCCAGCGCCCGCGCCAGCCCCACCAACGCCCCGTGCCGGGCCGCCGGCAGGCCGATCTCGCCTGGCTCCAACCCCGCCACGGCCGCGGGACCTGGAAACAGATGTGTGAGCGGCCCATCCGCCTCCGCTAGCGCCCCCGGCAACGCCTCCCCGCAGAGGCCCACGAGCCTGCCGGCGAGTGTCCCGGCCCCGGCGACGGAGACCTGCTGCCCCAGCACGGCCCGGGCCGCGAGCTCCGGCCCGTCCACGCTGCCGGGGACGCGCAGGCCGGGCCGGCGAACGACGAGCGGCGCGAGCGCGGCATCGAGGGCGAGCGTCTCCGCGACGGCCACCGGGTCCGCGTCGAGGTCCAAAAGCCGCCGGCAGCGCTGAACGGCGGCGCCGAGGTCCCGCAAATCTTCGAGCCGCAGGACGCACCGGACGCGCTTCTCGGCCTCAGAAAGCGCCACGGTGCCTGCCCCGCGCGGCAGCCGCAGGGTCCTCCGGTAGACGCCGGCTTCGTAAGACTCGATGCCGGGGACGGTCCTGGCGCCGAGGAACTCCAGCAGGCTGCCGGCGTCGAAGGGTTCGCGGTAAGGGAGGCGGAGGTGGATCTCACCCATCTCCACACCCTCCGATACTTCGGCGCGCCGCCCCGCCCGACGGAGCTCGCCGGGCGTCGTGGCGAAGACGGACCGCACGGTCTCGTTGAACTGGCGGATGCTGGAGAAGCCGGCGGCGAAAGCCACCTCCGAAACGGGCAAAGTCGTTGCCTCCAGCAGCAGCCTCGCGGTGTGGGCCCGCCGGGTGCGCGCCAGGGCGAGCGGCCCCACGCCGAGCTCGGTTACGAGGAGGCGGTGCAGATGGCGCCCGGTGTAGCCCAGGCGGCGGGCGAGGCCGGAGACGCCCTCGCGGTCCACGACGCCGTCGGAGATCAGGCGCATCGCCCGGCCCGCGACGTCGGCCCGCACGTCCCACTCGGGGGAGCCGGGAACCGCGTCGGGCAGGCAGCGCTTGCACGCGCGGAAGCCCGCGTACTGGGCGGCCCCGGCGGTCGGGTAGAAGCGCACGTTCTTCCTCTTTGGTGTCACGGCCGGGCAGCTCGGGCGGCAGTAGATCCCGGTCGAAGTAACCGCGACGATGAACCACCCGTCGAACCGCTCATCACGGCTGCTGACCGCCCTGTATCGGCTGTCGAAGTCTTTTATCATGACCCGGATTCTCGCACCCCGATGCCCGTATTTCTGGCGGAAATCGGACATCCACGTAAACGGCGGTCCGATGCGTTCGGAGCCCTCTCCGCTCCGGCGACCTCGTGGCGTGGCCTATCCACCCGGTTAGCCGAGGGCCCGAGCCAGCGCGGCGGTGAGGGCGGCGAGGAAGACGGCGACGAGCACCGGCGCCCGCAGCAGGAGTGCGACAGCCGCCACCCCGACGCCGAGGGCTTTCTCGTCCAGGACGAGCGCTCCGTCATCGCCGAAGGTTTCGGTGACGGCGAGGGCCGCGAGGAGCGCGGGGGCGAGATCACGGCGTTCGCAGTAGTGTCACCCGGGCCTCGCAGTCCCTCCACTGGGTCCGGTGGCGGTTCGGGCAGTGGCGCGAGGCGGCCCCGAAGAACGGGCGCCATCCTCGACTGCGCCGTGCATGCGTCGGTGCTACCATACATGAAACGTATCTTTCATTGTAACTACACAAACCGTCGAGGAGACAAGCCCGAGAGGGCGCCCGATCCCAGAAGGACGAAGTTGGAGTTAGACCGAAGCCAAGGACAATCGGAGAGCTGGTTACGCCTGTTGGAGAACGCCGTCGCCGCGAGCTCCAACGGCATCGTGATCACGGACGCGGACCGGACGGACAACCTGATCGTCTACGTCAATCGGACCTTCGAGTTGATGACCGGCTACGCGGCCGACGAGGCGCTCGGACGCAACTGCCGTTTCCTCCAGGGCTCGGATAATGACCAGGAGGCGCTGCGCGAGGTTCGCTCGGCCGTCCGGGAGGGGCGGGGAAGCCACGCGGTCCTACGCAACTACCGCAAGGACGGCTCCCTGTTCTGGAACGAGTTGCGCCTCTCCCCAGTCTACGACGAGGAGGGCCGTCTTACGCACTTCGTGGGCGTTCAGGACGACGTCACCGAGCGGATGCTGGCGGAGAAGGCGCAACGGGAGAACGAGGCGGCGTACGCGAGGATGGCGGCGAGCGCTCCGGGGATGGTGTACCGGTTCGTTTTGAGACCAGACGGAGCGGTGGGTTTCCCGTTCGTCGGCGGAGGGTCTCGGAAGGTCTACGGCCTGGAGCCGCAAGAGATCCAGGAAACCCCGTCTCTCGTCGCCGAAGCCGTCTCTCCCGAAGACCGGCCGGCCTTCGATCGGTCGCTTGCCGAGTCCGCCGCTTCGCTCTCTCCGTGGAGCTGGGAGGGCCGGATCGTTAC
>JALZNL010000654.1 GCA_030857715.1 Actinomycetota bacterium
CCGCCGCTCTCATCTTGGCGTACGCCCTGCGCCTCGGTCTCGAGCAGCACCTCGACGCCGTCCTCGCGCAGGATCTCCGCCACCGCCCCGGCTACGTCCGCGTCCTCGCGCGCGAGGAGCTGTGTGCCGCGCTGCACGACCGTAACCTCGCTCCCGAAGCGCCGGAACATCTGGGCGAACTCGATGCCGACGTAGCCGCCGCCGAGAACCAGCAGGCGCTCCGGGACCTCGTCCAGCTCCATGATCGTCGTCGAGTCCAGGGTCGGAACCTCGTCGAGGCCGTCCACCGGAACACCGCCGGGCCTGGCGCCGACGTTGATAAAAACGTTCTCCGCGGACATCCGAACCGTCTCGTCGCCGTCGAGCCGGACCTCCAGCTCCTTCGGGCCGGTGAATCGGGCTTCACCCCGGATGAGGTCGAGGTTATCGGTGTTCTCGATACGCTGCTCGCTGCCGCCGCGGAAGGTCTCCACGATGTCCCGCTTGCGCTGGCGCACCTCGACCATATCGACGGTCACCGGGCCGGTCTGGACGCCGTAGTCCGCCGAGCGGCGGTCCAAATAGGCTACCCTGGCGCTGGCGACCATCGTCTTGGTGGGGGTGCAGCCCTCGTTGATGCAGGTGCCGCCGACGTGCTCGCGCTCTATGATCGCCGTCTTGTGTCCGGCGCCGGCGAGGGCGCCGGCCAGTGGGCTCCCGCCCTGGCCGGCGCCGATCACGACGGCGTCGTAGTGCTGTTCGGTTGTCATGGTGGTGTGCTCCTTCCTGAAGTTTATGTTACCGACTGCTCGTTCCTGTTACCGCCGATGACTTCATAGTGGTTGCCACAAGAGCGCAGCCAGGCGTGGCCGTCGCGGGCGATCAGTGCCTCCGCTTCCGTCGGGCCCCAGCTGCCCGTCTGGTAAGAAGCCAGCGAGGGCGTCGCACCGGTCTCCCAAGCTTCTAAGATGGGATCGATCAGGCGCCAGGACAGCTCGATGGCGTCGCTCCGGATGAACAGCGCCGCGTCCCCGAGGAGGGCGTCGAGCAAGAGGCGCTCGTAGGCGTCGGGGATGCCGCCCTCGCCGAAGGCGTCTTCGTAGTGGAACGTCATGTCGACCGGGCGCATCTCGGCGGCCGTGCCCGGAACCTTGGCCTCGAAGCGCAGGTGGATGCCCTCGTCGGGCTGGATACACAGGCTCAGCACGTTCGAGGCAAGTTCCTCGCCCGGGGCCAGCGGAAACATAAGGTGCGGCAAGCTCCGGAACCGGATGACCACCTCGGAAGCTTTCTCGGCCAGGGCCTTTCCGGAGCGCAGATAGAAGGGCACCCCATGCCAGCGCCAGTTGTCCACGTGGAGGCGCAAAGCTGCGTAGGTCGCCGTCGCCGAATCGGGAGCGACCTCGGGCTCCTCGCGGTAGCCCTGGTACTGGGCCCGCACAGTTTCTTGCGGCGCCGCTTCGCCGGTTATTGGCCGGATTGCCGCGAGCACCTTCGCGGTCTCGTCACGCAAAGCGCCCGCTTCGTTCGAGGCGGGCGGCTCCATTGCCACCAGCGCTAGAAGCTGGAGCAGGTGGTTCTGGAACATGTCGCGCAGCACCCCGGCGCCGTCGTAGTAGCCGGCGCGGTGGCCCACGTCCACCTCCTCGGCGACGGTGATCTGGACGTGGTCCACGTAGGTGCGATTCCACACCGGCTCGAAAAGGGTATTGGCGAAGCGGAAAAAGAGTATGTTCTGCGCGGTATCTTTGCCCAGGTAGTGGTCGATCCGGTAGACTTGGCGCTCCTCGAAAACGGCGTGAATGGCCTCGCCGAGGCTCCTGGCCGAGTCAAGGTCGTGCCCGAAGGGTTTCTCGACGACGACCCGGCGCCAGCCTTCTTCCTCGTCCGCCATGCCGACTGCCCCCAGGTTCTCGACGACGGGAGCGTAGAGACCCGGCGCGGTCGCCAGGTAATAGAGGCGGTTTGCCGGTCCCCCTTCCAGCTCACCGAGGAACGCTTGCAGGCTTTTGTAGTCGCCGGGAGCGGCGAGGTCACCGCGCGCGTAGTACAGGTTCGCGGCGAAGTCTTCCCAGGCCGCGGCGTCGAGGGTCGCGCCGGAGAACTCTTTCGTGCCCTCTCGCAGCAGACGCCGAAACTCTTCGTGATCGTAGGAGCGGCGGGCGAACCCGACCACGCGAGTGCCGGCCGGTAGGCTTCCCTCGCGGT
>JALZNL010000655.1 GCA_030857715.1 Actinomycetota bacterium
ACCCTACACGGCGCGGGGGTCTCGGCGCCTCCCCCTAATGGGTGATCTTTGCCGTCACGAGGGCGTTGCTTCCGGGGAGCGAAGTCCGCGAACGTGACGCCGCCCCGGTCACATGGGACGTATCATTCAGGATGCTGTATTCGACCTTCGGGAAACCTCCCTTACACGCACTCGGATGAATAGGCCTGCCCACGCACCTAAGCACCCGCTTGCCGCCGCTTGTAGCCACTAACATCACTCAAAAGGATGATGTAACTATAATCACAATCGCCTACACTGCTCTTGTGGTCGGGGTGTCCGACCGCCGTACGCACAAGGAGCTTGTTCCTATGAGTCGCACGCTAGCCGCTTTGGCCTCCGTGGTCCTCACGGTCTCTGGTCTCGTTTTCCTGCTTCCCGACTGCGCCTCAGCCTGCATGTGCTTGATCGAGGGCAGCCCGAAAGAGAGAGCCAAGCGGGCGATATCCGGCTCCGATGCCGTGTTCTCCGGGGAGGTGGTGGGGCTCGAGAAGCCACCGCCTGATACCGAGATGATCGAAGGTACGATGCTCACCGTCATGATGGGCGGGGTCGGGAGGAAGGCCACGGTCACCCTGAGAGTCGCCGAGGTGTGGAAGAGTCCGAAGCAGCAGACCGTTCGGTTCACCACACCGGTCGCCGATGGCATAAGCTGCGCGCACCCCTTCAAAGAGGGGCGAGAGTACCTGGTATATGCCAATGGAGGGCAGGACCTTAGGGTCGATGGCTGCAGCGAGACCAAACTGGTCTCCGAGGCGGGTGCGGACCTCGCGTTGCTCGGCAACAGCGAGAAGCCAAAGGACGGTGGCGACGCCCTCACCGACACCTCTGGGGGCGTTTCGGTGGGCGCGATGGTCGGGCTGGCGGGGCTGGCGATGGCGGCGTCCTTCTTGCTGTTGATGCGGCTTCTGCGGGTCGGCTAGGAGTCGAGTACTCGACTCCCGAGAACGCCGTGCGGACGAAGCTCGGGGAATGCGTCGAGGCCGGAGTCGGCGGAACAGGTGTTCCACGAAGGATCGGATAGCCTTCGCCCCGGAGACTACAGTGGCTTGTCCGGAGATGCCTGGCCTGTCTCCCCGAAGTGCTCGCGCACGGCGTCGTCGAAGGCGCCGGAGAGGTCTTGAATCTCGGGGGCGGTCTCTACGGTGGACCGCTCGTGGGGGACGGTCACGCGTTCGGCTTCGGCATCCACGTCCACGTTGTCCGCGGGGATGGGGCGTCCGGCGACGACGATGTACTTGAGGACGTTGCTGACGGCGTCGTAGACGGTGTCCTCGACCCGGCCGACGCTGGCGCCTGAGGCGTCGAGGACTTCGTACCCTTCCAACGCGGTGAACGGGTTGCTCGCGCGGTGGTCTTCGCTGTCCATGGCTCGTCCTCCGGTGGCGGTGGTTGGCGTATGTGCGTATGATACTTCCGCGTGGGAGACGGAATCGGTTATCCGGGAAACGCGCGGGGCCTGAAGGCCTTCTCGCTGTTGTTCGTGGTCCTCGCGGCGATCTCGCTGCTGCTGGTCCACGCCTCGTCCTACGATCCGCCGGTTTCGTTTATCCTGCTCTATCTTGCGGCCTCGGTCGGGATCGTGGTGGCGGGGGTGGTGGTGCCGCTCCTGCCGGCCCGGCAGTTCACCCTCGGGTTCTGCGGGGGCGTCTACGCGCTGTACGCGGGCGTCACGGCGATGATGGTGTTCTTTACCGGCGGGCCTTCGAGCGAGATCTACGTGGTGTTCTTCCCGCTGCTTCTGGTCTCCGCGCTGCACGGGGCCTGGCGCATCGTGCTCGCTGTCCTCGCCGCCGCGCTCTTTTTCTACGCGCTGGCGATGCTGCCGGGCCTCCTGGAGTCGGGGACGGGCGAGGAGATCGCCTCTTCGGTCTTCTACAGGCTCGGCACTTTAGGGCTTACGGGCCTCTTCCTCGCCTACGCCTCGCGGGGGATCGCTGGTGCCGCGGGTAATCCGGAAGAGGCGCTGGAGGACGGAGAGTCGGTGCTCCTGGAGCGGGTGGAGGGGGAGATCTCCTCCCGCAGGGGCGTGCCGGTCGCCGTGATCCTGGTGGACCCGGGCGAGGTGAGGGACGTGGGCCTGCTGCTCGACCGGGTGGAGGGGCGCATCGGCGAGCCATTCCCGTTGGAGGACGGCGACCTCTTCGGCCTGGTCGTGGCCGCGGT
>JALZNL010000656.1 GCA_030857715.1 Actinomycetota bacterium
GTCGAGGACCTGTTCGGGGGCGGGCGAGAGGGTGGAGGCCGGCAGCGCCAGGGGCGGGACGGGGTACTCCTGTTCCCCGCGCACGCGCAGCGGCGCGCGGCTCGTTGCCAGGACCGAGAGCTCCGGGCAGGACTCGATCAGGTCAGCGACTTCGGGCGCGGCCCCGAGCAGATGCTCGAGGTTGTCGAGCACGAGCAGGAACCGCTTCTCCTTCAAGAAGGCGCGGATGGCCTCGCGGGGGGTCCGGTACTCTGCCTCCCTCAAGCCAAGAGATTTTGCGATCGTCGGCAGGACGAGCGCCGGGTCCCCGAGCGAGGCCAGGGCGACGAAGGTGACGCCGTCGGGGAAGAGGCCCGTAACCTCCCTGGCCGCCCGCAGGGCGAGGCGGGTCTTGCCGACCCCGCCGGTGCCGGTGAGCGTGAGCAGCCTGACCCCTCCGTCCCTGAGGAACAGCCCTATCTCGGCCAGCTCCTGCTCGCGGCCCACGAGCGGGGTGCGGGGCCCCGGGAGCGTGGGCTCCGGGACCGACGCGGGGACGACCGCGGAGGAGACGGGGGTCTCCGCGCCCCGGCGGGGGATCGCCGACTGGAGATCCCCGCGCTCCCCCTCGGTCAGCCCGAGCGCCTCCCCGAGCGACCTGACGGTGTGTGGGTAGGGCCGCTTTCTCTCGCCGCGTTCCAGGGCGCTTACGGCCTTGGCGGTCAGCCCGGCCCGAGAGGCGAGTTCTTCTTGCGTGAACCCGGCGGCCTCCCTCAGCCGCCTCAGCCGCTCGCCGAACGGGCCCTCTACTCCGGCCATATAGGGGTACCTCCTGGCGGTGTCCTTCAGAATCGCCTTGCATCAAGGCAGAGTACCAGACCGCCGGGCCGCGGCGCCTCCCCCAAACGAGCTATTTAACCGGCCTTCGGCGGGTCAAAGGGGCCTTCCGAACGGCCCCGGGCCCTCGTCGCCCTCCGCCACCCCCACACTTCGCCCGTGGGAGAGGCGTGGGGGCAGTGTGGATGGTCCGCGCCCGGGCGAAGCGGCAGACTGGGGACCAGAGAGAGCGGTTCGACGAGAGGAGAACGAGAGATGTTCACGGCACTGGATCCCACCCTGGCGTACCAGCGGCGCGAAGAGATGGCGCGGCAGGTGAGCTCGGGGCGCCTCGAAAACGAGTTACGGGCCGCGCGGGGATGCCGCCGCGAGAGCCGATGGTCTCTCCGGCTCGTTCGGATGTTGCGGGCGCCGTCGAACGTGAACGCTGAGGCGGCGCGGGCGAGTAATGCCTAGAAGCGGATGCCCAAAGAGCTGGCCCTTCGGAGAGGGGAGATCGCTGTGGAGGCGGTAAGCGATGACGAGGAGCCCGACACGGCCCCTCCGAGGTCATGCGTCAGAAAACGTGAAGGGCTAGGAAAGGAGAGAGGGTGGAGACCAGAGCGAAGATGGAGAGAACGGGCTCCTCGTACGTCGGGCCCGGGGAGGGCCGGGCCGTGTGGATGCTTGGCGGACAGCTCCTGACCTACAAGGTCACCGCGGAGCAGACGGGCGGCGCGTATTCGCTCTTCGAAGGCACGGTGCCGCCTGAGAGCGGCGCGCCACCCCACATCCACCACAGGGAGGACGAGAGCTTCTACGTGGTCGAGGGCGAGTTCGAGTTCTCGAGGGACGGCGAGACCATAAGGGCCGGCGCGGGCTCGCTCGTCTACGTGCCGAGGGGCAGCCTGCACGCTTTCAAGAACGTGGGTGAGGAGAGGGGCACGCTGCTCCTGAGCCAGACCCCCGGCGGCCTGCACGAGCGCTTCTTCGAGGAGGTCGGCGAGGAGGCGACCGACCGGACCACGCCGCCGGTGGCTGCGGCCCCGCCGGGCCTCCTGGCCCTGGTGGCCGTCGCCGCCAAGTACGGCACCGAGATGCCCACCCCGCCGGGGTCGTAGGTAGAGAGAAGACCGCGGCTCAGAGCATGAGGCGCGCGGACCGGTCGACGCCGGAGACCTTGCGGGCGTCCTCCTGTTCGATCTGCGCGATGACCACGTTCTCGGGAGAGGCCTGGCCGAATCTTCGCCGGAGGTCGCGGCCCCGAGTCCGATGTTTCGACCGACTTGAAGAAGACTCTGTAGACGCCTACTGACAGCGATTTGCGGAAAAATTGAGCCTGTCAGGATGAGGTTTCAGGCATTGAGGTTTTGAGG
>JALZNL010000657.1 GCA_030857715.1 Actinomycetota bacterium
TGGTTGGGTTTCGGGTCGTGAGGGCTTCCCGAACCGTATCGGAAGCCGTCCTCCTTCGCTACGTCCTCACAAAAACAGCCAAACTCCAGGGCCGGGGCTTCGCGCCCCGGCCCCGTGTTACGGAGACGCCGGTTGCGTCAGGCCCGCTGTTCCTGGCGCTCGGCCATGTTCTCGGCCTGCTCCTGCTGCTGGAGCATCGGCCGCTCCTCGGGCACCTGGACGTCGTTCACGGTGATGTTCACCTCGGTGACGCGCAGGCCCACGAGCGACTCGACCTTGTTGATGACGTTGCGGCGGGCGGCCTCGGTCAGTTGCGGGATCGACTGCCCGTACTCCACGGCCATCGTCAAATCGATGGCGGCCTCCTCGGAGCCGACCTCCACGCTGACGCCCTTGGAGAAGTTGCCGCCGCTGCTGGAGCTGCCCGTCACGCTGCCGGTGACGCTCTGCAAGAAGCCCCCGACGGCCGCGCCCGTACCGCCGCCCATCTGGACCTTCTCGACCTCCTGCGCGGCGATGCCCGCGATCTGGGTAACCACCGCGTCCCCTATCTTGGTTACGCCCTTGTCGCTCTGCAACGGGCTCGCCTGCTGGCCCTGCCCGCTTCCGCTCCGTTCGGTCATACTCCGTCCTTTCCCTGCTCTCCAAAAAACTGTCTACAAACGCTACCGATCCTGACTACCCTCCCATGTCCCTTCCTAAACTACCGGATCCCGCATAAGACCGCACGAAACCGGCCTGAACCGATCGAAAAACAGGGGCACGCCCCGCGTGGCGCCGGGCGTGCCGGGCGGGTAGAGTGACGGCCGGCGGGATACACCCATCACGCAAGACACCCGAGGGAGGCGCCATGGCACAGGAACGTCTGCTCGAAGGGGTATCCTCGAAGACCGTCGATACCGGAAGGCTTCGCACCCATCTCCTCGAGAGCGGGCCAGAGGACGGCTCGCCGGTCCTCTTCGTCCACGGCAACGCCTCCAGCGGGCGTTTCTTCGAGGAGACTCTGGCGGCGCTGCCAGGCCACCGGGGGCTCGCCCCGGACCTTCGCGGCTTCGGCGGCTCGGAGACGAGGCCGCTCGACGCCACCCGGGGCGTCGCGGACTTCTCGGACGACCTCTACGCGCTCGTCGAGGCTCTCGGCCTCGCCGCGCGTCCCCTCCACCTGGTCGGCTGGTCGGCGGGCGGGCCGGTGGCGATGAGATACGCCGTGGACCATCCGGAGTCGGTGGCCTCTCTCTGCCTCGTCAACCCTATGAGCCCCTACGGTTTCGGCGGCACGAAAGACGAGCCAGGGACGCCCTGCTGGCCGGACTTCGCCGGGTCCGGCGGCGGCACGGCGAACCCCGAGTTCGTCGAGCGGCTCGCGGCGAAAGTTCGGACCGGCGACGATCCCAACTCCCCCAGAAACGTCATGAACAACTTCTACTTCGCCCCGCCCTTCAAAGCCCCGCCGGAACGGGAGGAGGTCCTCCTCTCCTCCATCCTGTCTACGCAGACCGGCGACGACAACTACCCGGGCGACATGACCACCTCGGAGAACTGGCCGGGCGTGGCCCCCGGCAGGCGGGGCATGAACAACGCCATCTCCCCCAAATACTGCGACGTCTCCGGCTTTGCCCGCGTAGATCCGAAGCCCCCCGTGCTATGGGTCAGGGGCTCCAGCGACACGATAGTCTCCGACGCCTCCTTCCTGGACTTCGGCACCCTGGGCAGGATGAACCTGGTGCCGGGCTGGCCGGGCGCGGAGACCTTCCCCTCCCAACCCATGGTCTCGCAGACGAGGGCCGTGCTCGAAGACTACGCCGCGGCCGGCGGCTCTTACCGCGAAGAAGTGCTGGAAGGCTGCGGCCACACCCCGCACGTCGAGAGGCCGGAGGAGTTCCGCGGGCTCCTCTTCGACTCTATCGGGGGGCCGCGCTGATCCATAGGGCGACCCTGGCTGAGACCGGGATCTACCGTGCATCCTTCACCGCCCCCACGGCCGCTGTTCGTCGTTAGTGTCCCGCCGTCTGCCACGCTTCTATCGCGTCTATCGGGTAGATCAGCATGAGGACGTTCAATAGCAGACCGTCCCTGATCCAGACCGCAAGCGCCCCATCTACCGCCACGAATACCGCCAAAGCCCGGCGGAACCCGAGGCGCCGGGCCAGCAGGAACCCAAGCCCGCA
>JALZNL010000119.1:0-3049 GCA_030857715.1 Actinomycetota bacterium
GAAGATGCCCTCGAGCATCTCCTCCTCGTTCTTCTCGAGTATGCCGCTCCGGGTGGACTGGGCGATGAGCTGCCGGATCTCCTCCTCCGAATGGGTCTCGTCCGACTCGGAGGCCGGCGCCACGCCGAGGGCGCCCGTGATGGCGTTGGCCGTCCCGTTGAAGAACGTCGTCAGCGGATACAGCAGGTAGTAGAAGAACCGCATGAAGGGGGCGACGAACAGCGAGGTGCGCTCCGCCCTCTGGATGGCGAAGGTCTTGGGCGCCAGCTCCCCGAAGACCACGTGCAGGAACGAGGCGATGGAGAGGGCTATCGTCAGGGCTATCGGGTGAAGCAGGGTCTCCGGTATTCCTAAGTTCCCGAGGCCCGGTTCGATGAGGTCCGCGATGGCCGGCTCGGCCAGGGCGCCGATGCCCAGCGAGCAGATCGTGATCCCGAGCTGGCAGACGGCGAGGTACTGGTCGAGCTTCTGGCGGGCGATCTTGACCAGGCCGGCCGAAGGCCTGCGATCCCGCACGAGCCTGTCCACCTGGGTGGTCCGTATCCTCACGAAGGCGAACTCCGCCGCCACGAAGAGGCCGTTCAGGAGGACCAGGATCAGGGCGGCGGAGATCCTGACGCCGGAAGATATTACCTCGTCCAAGTCATCCTCCCCACCGCGCGCGGCCCTTCACACCGCACGGGCCCGCCGACGAGACGGACCAGCGTCGCGCCGCTCTTCTCGTCCGCCGGGGTCACTTGAACCTGTTCTTGAGCGCTTCCACGGCCCCGTTCGCCTTGTCCAGGAGGCCTTTCTCTCTGGCCTTGTCCACCATGCTGTCGTCTACCAGGCCTCTTTTTTGGGCCTCGTCCGCCGCCCTGTCCACCAGGCCTCTCCCCTGTTCCTCCGTGGGTTCGTCCGTCCGGACTTCTCCATCTGGCATCAAATCCTCCTTCTCTTCGGGTTCACGCTCAATCCCTCGTAAAGATGATGTAAGCGGCGTGAATTACCCCGGGTATGTAGCCGAGCAGCGTAAGCACGATGTTCAGCCAGAACTGCAGCCCGAAACCGACCTGCAAGAACACCCCGAGGGGCGGCAGCAGGATCGAGAAGATCAGCCGCACTACGTCCATCTGGAGCCCCCGTCCTCGACGTTTCCGGTCCCGGTGACGCTCCCGCCGGGCAGGCCTTTCACGCAGGCCCTGAGGCTCCTCTCAGCCTGGGGGGATGGGTCGCGCAGGATCAGCCGACGGCCGCGCGGGAAAGAGCGGGCCACAAGCTCGCGGGCGCACCGCACGTCGAGGAAGGTCACGCCGGAGAGGTCCACCCGGATCGGTGGCCCGGGCTCCTTCGGGCCGTCGAGGATTTCGCCCAGAAGACGCAACTCGAAGAGGTCGAACTCTCCGCGGAGCTCGATCGGGGCGTCCGGGTGGTCCGGGACGTGGACTTCGGCGTCGGGTATCGAAGCCTCGGCAACCGCCATCGACTCCTCCAGTATCGTCGCGTGCATAACGTCGCCATTATCCCGACGCACTTTAAGAAAACGGTAAGAGGCGATGGGGCGGCCCGCGATCCGGACGCCGGGCGGCGTGCAGGGCCGGGGACTACCGGGTAGCATGGCGCGATCACCCGCAGAAGAAAGGACGCAGGCACTTGGACGTCTTGTTTAGCCCGGAGAACCTGATCGCGCTGCTCACGCTGACGCTGCTGGAGATCGTGCTCGGCATCGACAACGTGGTCTTTATCTCGATCCTCGCGGACAAGCTGCCGGAGCACCAGAGGGCCCGGGCCAGGCGCCTGGGGCTGGGACTTGCGATGATCACCCGCGTCCTGCTGCTCCTCTCTCTGAGCTGGGTCATCCGCCTCACGGAGCCCCTCTTTGCCGTGATCGGGCAGGAGATCTCCGGCAGGGACCTGATCCTGATCGGGGGCGGCCTGTTCCTCCTGGGCAAGAGCACCTACGAGATCCACGAGAACCTGGAGGGCGAGGAGGGGCACTCCAGCGCGAGGACACAGGCCACCTTCGCCGGGGTGCTCGTGCAGATCTTGATCCTCGACGTCGTCTTCTCGCTCGACTCGGTCATAACGGCCGTCGGGATGGTGGACGAGATCGCCGTCATGATCGCCGCCGTGATCATCGCCATCGTTGTGATGATGATCTCCGCCGAGGCCATAAGCGGCTTCGTGAACCGACACCCCACGATAAAGATGCTGGCCCTGAGCTTCTTGCTCCTGATCGGCCTCGCCCTGCTCCTGGAGGGCTTCGACCAGCACGTCCCGAAGGGCTACATCTACTTCGCGATGGGCTTCTCCGTCTTCGTCGAGTTCCTGAACCTCCGCGTCCGCCGCCGCCGAGAGCGGGCCCGCGAGCAGGCTCAGGAACGGCCCGTCGAGCTCCGCCGGCGCTTCGCGCGCGACGACGAGAGCGGGCCTGGCTCTTAGCCCCGGTCGTCGGGACCGTTTTCGGGAAGGCTCAGGACGAAGGTCGAGCCTCTGCCGGGCCGGCTCGCGGCCTCGATCTCGCCGCCGTGGGCCCTGGCTATCTGGCGGGCTATGGAGAGCCCCAGGCCCGAGCCGCCCTCGGACCGCGCCGGGTCCGCGCGGTAGAACCGCTCGAACACGCGGGGCAGGTCCTCCGCGGGGATGCCCGTGCCCGTGTCCGAGACGCGTAGCTGCAGCAGGCCGTCCTCGCGACCCACGCCCACGGTCACGACCCCGCCCTGCGGCGTGTACTTGACGGCGTTGTCCAGGAGGATGTCCGCGGTCCGGCGGATACGGGCCTCGTCGAAGACGGCTTCGACCGGCTCCTTCGGCGGCACGTGCTGGATCACGACTTTGCCGACCGCCGCGGCCCGGGCCGCGCCGACCGCCTCGGCGGCAACGGCCCCGAGGTCTCCGTCCGCGAGCTGCAGTGGGATACCCTCGTCGTCGCCGCGGGCCACGGCGAGCAGGTCCTCCACGAGCGCCCTCATGCGCCCGGACTCCTCCAGTATTGCATCGACCCCCTCGCGTCCGGCCTCCCGGTCTTCGAGGCCCCAGCTCTTGAGCATCCGGGCGTACCCGGCGATGG
>JALZNL010000119.1:3059-7105 GCA_030857715.1 Actinomycetota bacterium
GGTGAGGGGGGTGCGAAGCTCGTGGCTGGCGTCCGCGGCGAAGCGCCGCTGGCGGGCGAGCGCCTCCTCCCTCCTGGCGAACGACGCCTCTAAGCGGGCCAACAGGTCGTTGATGGTGGTCGTCAGGCGGCCTATCTCGTCGCCGGGGCGGGCGACGGGCAGGCGGCAGCCCAGATCGCCCGCCCCGATCTTCCTGGCCGACCGCGCGACGGCGTCCACGGGGGCGAGCGCGGCCCGGGCGAGCACGTACGCGCCGACCACCGAGAGCACGAGGGCCACCAGCACGGCCCCGACCAGGAGCAGGGCGAAGGCGCCCAGGGTCTCGGTCACCGACCCGTAGGACCTGCCCGCCTCGACCACGCGCGCCTGACCTTCCGGCGGATCCACGGGCACGGCGTAGACGTAGTCAGGCGCCTGCGGCGAGTAGTCGGCCTCACCCCCCACCGGCTCGCCCGTCCGGAGCGCCCGCGTCCAGAGGGGGTCCTCTATCTCTATCCGCGACGAGGTTCTAAGCCAGTCGGGGTCGAGGACCCTGCCCCGGCCGTCGCGCACGATCAGGAACTCGTCGCCGAGCGACGAGCGTTCGGCCTCGTCGGGGGGTAGTTTGCCGCCAGACTCCACCGTCCGGGCGGCGGCGAGGGCCCGGCTGCGGACGTCGTCCTCCACGTCAGAGAGCGCCGCGTCGCGCAGGAGCAGGAAAGACGCGAGGCCTAAAGCCACCAGGATCGCCCCGATGGAGAATGCGTTGTACACGGTCAGGCGCCACCGGATCGGCACCCTAAGGCTCCCTCAAAGCGTAGCCGGCGCCCCGCACGGTCCGGATGAGCCTCTCTTCCCCTGGCATCTCCAGCTTCCGGCGCAGGTAGCCGACGTAGACGTCAACGACCTTGGTCTCGACCCCAAGCTCATGCCCCCAGACCCGCGAGAGCAGGAGGTCGCGGCCGAGGACCCGCCTGGGGTTGCGCGCCATGAACTCAAGGAGTTCGTACTCCCTGGCGGTCAGGTTCTCGACCACCCTGCCGCCACGCCTGACCTCCCGGGTCGCCGTGTTCACCTCCAGATCCGCCACCCTCAAGACCTCATCCCCCTCAGCCCGCCTGAGGAGCGCGCCTATCCTCGCCAGAAGCTCCCCCGTGTCGAACGGCTTGGTGAGGTAGTCGTCCGCGCCGGCGTCGAGGCTGTGGATCTTGTCGGCCGGCGTGTCCCTGGCGGTGAGCATGATGACCGGCACCCGGTCCCCCCGCCCCCGGAGCCTCTTCAACACCCCGACGCCGTCCAGGCCCGGCAGCATGATGTCGAGGACGACAACCGACGGCCCGAAGGTCTCCGCGGCCTCGAGCCCCGACGGGCCGTCGGGGGCGCACATCACCCTCATGCCCCGATGCTCCAGCTCGAGCTGGACGAGGCGGGCTATGGGGCGATCGTCTTCAACGATCAAAACTCGCGTTCCCGGTCTCATCTCACCTCCCTGGGATCTACCGGGATTCTATCCCGGTCCGCCCGCGCCGACGGATGCCGCCTCGCTTACCCTCCTCTTACCGGCGCGGGTCATCATGTGGACCGGAGGAGCGCCGGTGGCGCCACCTCCGCGACAGAGACGTTTTGGGGACACCCGAAGGAGGGATGCGATGTTAGGTTACGTGATAGTGATGGTCCTGGGCATGCTCGTCTCGGGGGCGGCGGCGTTGTGGGTGCGGAGCTCCTACTCCAAGTACTCCAAGCGGGCGAGCGCCAGCGGCCTGACGGGGGCCGAGGTGGCCCGGCAGATCCTGGACCGCAACGGCCTCGCGGACGTGCGCGTCGAGCCCGTGCCGGGGACACTAACCGACCACTACGACCCGCGCTCGAAGACCGTGCGACTCTCTGAGGGCAACTTCGGGAGGAACTCCGTGGCGGCGGTGAGCGTCGCGGCCCACGAGTGCGGCCACGCCATCCAGGATGGTGCGGGCTACCTGCCGATGAAGCTCAGGGCCGGCCTCTTCCCGATCGTGTCGATCAGCAGCCAGGTCTGGATGCCGCTGTTTTTCCTTGGCATTATCGGGATCGGGGGCGCCTTCTTTATCCAGCTCGCCGCGATACTCTTTCTGGCGGTGCTGGCCTTCCACGTGGTCACGCTGCCGGTGGAGGTCAACGCCTCGACCCGCGCCTACGGCCTCCTGACCCGCTACGGGGTCCTCTCGCACGCCGAGGCCGGAGGCACGAAGCGGGTACTTACGGCGGCGGCCTGCACGTACCTTGCCGCGGCCCTGACCTCCCTGCTGACATTCATCTACCTGCTCTTCCTGAGCCAGAACGAGTAGATGCTGGCGCAGGACGGCCGTTCAGAGAACCTGCTGGTCTTCATAACGGAACTGTTTCTGGAGCACGGCTACCTGGTGGTCTTCATCGGCGCGGCCGGGGACAATCTGGGCATCCCCGCCACGGGCGACGTCGTGATGTTCGCCGGGGGCTGGCTCTCGAACGTCGGGTGGACGGCGCTGCCGCTCGTGATGCTCGTCGGGGCGTTCGGGGCGCTCGTCGCGTACAACGCCAGCTACTGGGTGGGACGCCTGGGCGGCCGGGCCCTGCTCGACCGGGTGGCCGGCAACCGCCTTCTCTCCCGGCTCCTCGACACCGGCCACCTGGATCGGGCCGAGCGCTACTTCCAGGCCCACGGCGGCAAGACGGTGGTGGTCGGCCGCTTCACCCCCGGCATGCGCGGCCCGACCCCGCACTTCGCCGGCGCGAGCAAGATGTCCTACCCGCGCTTCGCGGCCTTCAACGGCACCACCATCGTCCTGTGGGCCGTCGCCTACGCCCTGGTAGGCTACGCCTTCGGGGAGTACTGGGACGAACTGCTCTCCACCGTCCGCTCCTCCGGCCTGATCGTTCTGGGCGTCGCCGCGCTCGCCTTCGGGGCGTACCTCTACCGGCGCCGCAAGGTCGCGAGACGGGCGGAGGCGGCCGGGGTCAGCCAGGGGCGCGACGGATGACGCAACCGGAGAGAGGAGAAAGCCGATGAAAGAGCTGATGATCATGGTCGTGGTGATGACGGCCGCCGTCGTCTGGGTCTACGTCTCATTCGCCATGACGTAGCCGCGGGGTCCCTTCTACCCGTCCTGCCGCGCGCCGCGCACGAGCGTCGCGCCGACGGGCGCCCCCACCAGCGTGAACACGTACAGCGCGACCGCCAGCGGCGGCTCGACCAGGGCGCAGAGCGCCAGGCTTGCCGGGCTCGCGCCGACGAGCCCCCACCCCAGGCGCCGGTGCAGGCGGGGACGGGAGACCGCCCGGCGGCGGAACAGGAAGTAGAGGCCGGCGCCCGCGGCGGCCACGACGAGGGCGGCCAGCACCGCGTCCGAGTAGGAGCCGGCGATCTCGCTCACGCGCTCCCAGTTGGCGCCGAGTGCCCACCCGCTGCCGATGAGAAGCGTGTTCCAGGCCGCGGAGCCCAAAGTGGTGAGGGCGGCAAAGCGCCCGAGCGGCATCCTGGCGATGCCGGCCGGGATGGAGACGACGCTTCGGGCCAGCGGGACCATCCGGGCCCACAAGACCATGGCGTCGCCGTGACGGGCAAACCAGCCCTCCGCGGCGTCGAGGGCCTCCGGGGTGACGCGCAGCCAGGAGCCGTAGCGGAGCACCAGCGGACGGCCGCCGTGGCGGCCCATCGCGTAGAGCGCCAGGGCGCCCAGCACCGACCCTAGAGTGGAGGCGGCGACGGCCCCCGCGAAGCTGAAGCTTCCCTGCCCGACAAAGAAACCGGCCAGCGGCAGGATCACCTCGGAGGGTATGGGCGGGAACAGGTTCTCGGCGATCAGAACGAGGACGAGGCCAAGATACCCGAGCGCCTCAAGGACGCCGAAGACCCAATCGCTCACGCCGAGCCACCCACCCTCTCACAGCGGAGTTCACAAGTATTTACCACCTCGTCCGAGGGTCTCTCGGGTTGGCGACCAACATCCATCCGGGAAGTCTTTCCTGATGCCCGAAACCTGTAGCCCGTAGCCCGGCTTGCGGAAGGATCGCTCCTCTCGCAGGCCGCTTTCAGGCATCTCCCTCATCGGCCT
>JALZNL010000120.1 GCA_030857715.1 Actinomycetota bacterium
CGTATCATGCTTTTGTTGGGTGATTGGTTCGGGACTTGCGAGCTAGCGGCGCTCTTAGCTTCTTCGCCGTCCCCCTACGAAAGGCGGAGAAAACGGGTACGACGAGGCTCTTGGGGGTGCGTGGCGCGCTCGCAGCGGCGTTGTTGTTGGCGGTAGTCATGCTGGTCTTGGCCGCGGGGTCGGCCGACGCGGCTTTTCCGGGGCAGAACGGCAAGATAGCGTTCTCCAAGGATAACTTCAGGAACGGCAGCTCCGGCATATTCGCGATCAACCCCGACGGGAGCGGTCAGGAGAAGCTCGGGCCCGAATACGGCTACTCCCCGTCGTGGTCGGCCGACGGCACGAAGGTGGTCTTCGTCGCGTACTTCGGGGAGAGCGAGATGGACTTCGAACAGGACATCTACGTGATGAACGCCGACGGCACCGGGGTGGAGCGCGTAACGAGCAGCCGCGCCTACGAGTCCTCCCCCTCCTTCTTCCCCGACGGGGAGACCATAGCCTTCGCGCGGTACAGCAACAGGAACGGCGCCGACATCTTCACCATGAAGCTCGACGGGACCGGGCGCACCAGGCTGACCGACGACCCTGGCTTCTTCGAGGAATCAGTCGCCGTCTCTCCCGACGGCCAGAAGATAGCCTTCACCAGGTACAACAGGAGCTCGGACATCTTCGTCATGGACGCAGACGGCACCGACCCCGAGAACCTGACCAAGACCGGCCGGGTCGACGAGTTCGGGTCGGACTGGTCCCCCGACGGCGGGAAGATAGCCTTCACCAGCTTCCGTTTCTCCGGAATGATGGGCCTGGCGGCGCGGGCGGCGGAGTCGCAGGAGGAAGGAGCCTTCACGCCCGAGGCCATGACGCCGGAGTCGCTGGCGCGCGAGGCTTCCGAGTCGAAGGACCACTCCGGCGAACCCCAGGAGGACGTCGAGGTCTCCGTGATGAACGCCAACGGCACGGGGAGGGAAGACCTCACGACGGGCCGGGCCTACGACGTCCTGCCGGCCTTCTCGCCCAGCGGCAACAAGATCGTCTTCTCCAAGATGACCTTCGACGCGAAGATCGAGCAGTCTGAGCTGGTCGTCATGCGGGCCGACGGCACGAACAAGAGGCAGATCACCGACACCCCGCGGTCCTTCGAGTACGAGGCCGACTGGCAGCCGCTGATTCCGTAGGAGACGGCGACGCTCGACTAGCGTCTCGGTTTGCGGGAGGCCCGGGTCCGAAAAGGCCCGGGCCTCCCGAGTTTTCATCACCTGCCGAACCCGTAGGATCCCATGGTCCCCCACGGCCCCCCGAGGTACCGCCACAAAAGCAGCCCCTCCGCCCCGACCTCGAAGGGCTCGAACGTCTCTTTCAGGCGCCCATGGAGGGCGCGCGCCTCGTCGGTCGGGACCTTGTTCTGGAACGTCACGTGCGGCCGGAACCCCTGGCGGTCCTGCGCGCCGAGCCACGGCCACCATGCGTCGGCGAGTCGTTTTCTTACGCTTTGCAGCCTTGGAGATTCCAGCCTGTAGCCCACGCCGCGACCCGTGGAGATCAGGCCGGTCGCCATCAGCGAGAAAGGGTCCTGTTGGCGGCAGAGGTCAACCAGCGTCTCCACAATCTCCCGTTCCCGGTCGCCGGGCAGCTTGTGGAAGAGGGTGAGGTGGGCGGGTATAAAGTTGCGCCCTTTCGGGAAATGCTCCTCGCGCAGGCGGTCGAAGCTCTGTTGTGAGAGGTCGTCCATCCTCAGCGTCAGGATCAGGGGTTCCATCCGTGCCCTCTCTCGCGTGGGGGACCACTGGCGGATTCTATGTCCGGCCGCCGGCAGAGGCCGGGTGGGGTCTTACATCGTGTAAGCTCTGCGCAATGGTACGCATCGGGCCCATCCTGTTCCTGATCTTGCTCTCCGCGTGTTCGACGACCGGCGACCCCGGCTCGTCCGATGGAAATTCGCCGGAGACACCAGAGCCGCGCGACCTGCGCGTCGAGCGCGTGGCAGCCGGGGCTCCGGGCGAGGGTCCCCGGCGCCCCCGGGTCGTCCTGGCCCCTTCGGCGGAGGTCCTGTCCAGGGAACTCGGCGCCGAGATACGGGGCTCGGGGGAAGGGACCTACCTCGTAGCTTATCGGGGCGAGCAGCCGACGGGCGGGTACTCCGTCGGCGTCGCGGGGGCGAAGATCGAGGGGAATCGGGTGACCGTGCGGGTCTCGCTTGAGGGTCCCCCGTCAGACGCCATCGTGACGCAAGCTCTGACGCACCCTTACGAGATCTCGGTCCTGCACGGCGTGGCGCCTGAAGGCAAGAGCTTCTCCTTCGTGGACGGAGGCGGCGAGACGCTCGACTGGCCGGTCCGGCGGGTCGAGGGATAGCGGCCCTTGGGGACCATTCGGGCCTTGCGTATAATTCGCGCGTGACGGAGGGCGTGGACGTTCGGGGTAGGATCGAGGATCTGCGGGAGCAGGTCCGGTACCACAACCGCCGCTACCACATAGAGGACGCGCCCGAGGTCTCCGACGCCGAGTACGACGCCCTCGTAAACGAACTCGAATCTCTCGAAGCGGAGCACCCCGAGCTCGTCACGCCCGACTCCCCGACCCAGCGCGTGGGCGGCGAACCTCTGGAGGGCTTCGAAGAGATCCGGCACGCCGTCCCGATGCTCTCCCTCGCCAACGCCCGCCGGTCCGAAGACCTGCGCGAATGGGACGTCCGCGTCCGGCGCCTGCTCGGCGAGGACGAGGAGCCGCGCTACGTCACGGAGCTCAAGATAGACGGCCTCGCGGTCTCGTTGCGGTACGAAGACGGCAGGCTCGTGAGGGGCGCCACGCGGGGCAACGGGACCGTCGGCGAGGACGTCTCGGCGCAGTTGCGCACGATCCGGTCCGTCCCCAACCGACTCGGCGACGACCCGCCCGCCGTCCTGGAGCCGCGCGGGGAGGCCTACATAACCCTCGCGGAGTTCGAGAAGCTCAACGAGGGGCTCGAAGCCGAAGGCAAGAAGACCTTCGCCAACCCGCGGAACCTGGCGGCGGGTTCGATCCGGCAGCTCGACCCGAAGGTCACGGCCCGCAGGCCACTGACTATCCTGCTCTACGGCGTCGGCGAGGGCGGCGAGGTCTTCGAGAGCCACTCCGGAATGCTGGCGGCCCTGAAGGCCTACGGGCTGCGCGTCAACCCATACACCGTCCACGACGACATAGAGTCCGTGGTTGCAGAGTGCGAGCGGTGGGCGGGAGAGAGGCAGTCGGTGGGGTACCAGATCGACGGCGTCGTCGTGAAGGTGGACTCGCGGGAGCAGCAGCTCGCGCTCGGCTCCGTGGCGAAGTCGCCGCGGTGGGCCATCGCCTACAAGTTCGAGCCGCTCGCAGGGCGCACGAAGCTGCTCGACATCATCATCAACGTGGGTAGGACGGGGGCGCTCACGCCGCAGGCGGTGCTGGAGCCTGTCAACGTGGGCGGGGTGACCATCTCGAAGGCCACCCTGCACAACGAGGATTACGTAAAGGAGAAAGGCATCCTCGTCGGGGATACCGTCGTGATAGAGCGGGCGGGGGACGTGATCCCGCAGGTCGTCAAGGCCGTCGCCGAAGACCGGGACGGGAGCGAACGCAAGTTCACGATGCCGACGCACTGCCCCGTCTGCGGCGAGCCGGTCTCGCGGCCCGAGGGCGAGGCCGTCACCCGATGCGTGAATGCCCGCTGCCCGGCGCAGGCGCTGGAACACATCATCCACTGGGCGTCGAAGTCCGCGATGGACATAGACGGCCTCGGCGAGAAGCTCGCCACCCGCCTCTTCGACCTCGGCCTCATAAAAGACGCGGCGGACGTCTACCGGCTCGAAGCCGAACAACTCGTGCCGCTAGAGGGCTTCGGCGAGAAGAGTGCTGAGAACCTGATCCGGGCGATAGAGAAGAGCAAGGAGCAACCGTTCTCCCGCGTCCTCTACGCCCTCGGCATCCGCCACGTCGGCGCCGTCACCGCGGAGCTCATAGCCTCCCGCTTCTCGGGCAAGAACCTTTTGAACGGCGCAACCGCCGAAGGATTCGCCGAGATAAAGGGCGTCGGCGGGGTCGTCGCCCGCGCCGTCGTCGAGTACTTCGGGCTCGAAGACAACCAGGACCTCGTCAAGCGCCTGATGGATACCGGCCTCGACTTCGAGCGGGAGACGGGACGCCCCACGGAAGGGCCGCTCGCGGGCAAGCGGGTCGTCATAACCGGCACCCTGGAGAGGCCCCGCAGCTTCTACGTCGAGCAACTGGAGGCGGCGGGCGGGACCTTCACCTCGTCGGTCAGCAAGAACACCGACTACGTCTTGGCAGGCGAAGATGCCGGCTCGAAGCTGGAACGGGCCAGGGAACTGGAGATACCGGTGCTGGACGAGGCTGGCTTCGAGGAGTTGTTGTCCTAGAGCCGTCGGGCTGTGCCGGTTGTGGGTGCGGTCGTGTACGGGTCGCCAGGCGCGGACGAGTTTCAAGCCCGCCCCTACGGGGTGTTGGGGGCAACGCTAGGGAGGATAGAAGGCGATAGAGAGCAGCTATACGCCTGGTTAGGTTAACGACATTTCTGCAATTACCAAGTAGGTTATTGCAAAATTGGATCAAAATTGCAACAATACCGGAGTTATGGTTTATGCGCCCGGGGCCTACGAACCGTCTTTGCAAGGATACGAAACGTTCGTACCCGATCCTTTACCACCGCCGCTTTCCCTTTCCAATGAGGTTGAGAGAAAGATAGAGAGTACTATCCATCTCTTAGGGCAAGTCGAGATGTGCCGCACTTTGGTGCCGAACGCGGATTTGCTCACGTACAGTTCGTTGCGCCGTGAGGCGTTAGCTAGCTCCACCATTGAGGGAACGATTGCCTCACCGGATGAGTTGGTTCGCTTTGAAGCATCTCAATCTTCCGACCGCGAGGCCGTGCGCGAGGTATCTAACTACACAAATGCGCTGGAGTGGGGCGTACAGCAGCTAGAGAGGTTGCCCATCGTGTCCAGGTTGGTTCTTGGCCTACACGAGCGTCTATTGGCGGGCGTTCGCGGAACCTCGAACGCGGGCCACTTCAAAGAACATCAAAACTGGATAGGACCTTACCCAAACGACCCCATAGAAGAAGCTACCTTCGTGCCCTGCGCACCGGAAGATACCCTCAACTTGATGGGCATGCTAGAGCGTTACGTGAATCTGGAAAGTTCCGAACCGAAGCTGGCGCAGTGCGCCTTGGTGCATTATCAGTTCGAAACGATCCACCCGTTTGGCGACGGCAACGGTCGCGTAGGTCGGCTCTTGATCGTACTGCAACTGATTCAGCTCGAGTTGTTGAGCGCTCCGCTCATATACCCCAGCGTATACTTCGAAAGAAACAGAGACGAATACTACGGGCTACTGCAAAAGGTGCGCGAGCAAGGGGCCTGGGACGAATGGGTGGGGTTTTTTGTGGAGGGCGTCCGACAACAGTGCCACGAAACCATCAACTTTACCCAGAATATCCTGCGGCTTCGCGACGAACTGCCGCAGACGATAGGCAACGTTAGACGTCGTGCCTCTCTATCAGCAGTTCTAGACGCGTTCTTCCACGACCCCACCTTGTCTGTGCAAGAGATTCAGGAACGCGCGAACATATCCTCTTACCATACCGTGCGGAGCGCGCTAAGAGAGCTAGAAGATCAGGGCATGGTGTACGAGATTACCGGGAGGCAAAGAGGAAAAGTCTACGCTTGCATGCCGGTATTGGACGCCATCTTCGGCCTAAATCAATAATCGTTGCAGGAACAAAGGCTCGATAGCCGAAAGCCGACAGCGCAGTTCGAGCAGCGAAACGCTACAGCGGCGGCTTCGAGGTCTGCCGGGGGAACTTGGACCAGGCGCTCGCGAGATGCATGAGTAGCTCGTTCTGGAGGCGCTCCCGGGTCTCCAGGTGCGCGGGGTCTTCGTAGAGGTTGTCGGACTCGGCCGGGTCGGAGCGCAGGTCGTAGAGCTCGCCGCGCGACTCGTCCACGCGGGAGATCGCGCCGGCGGCGGTGCCGGGGGTATAGGTGATGAGCTTCCAGTCGCGCTCGCGCCACATGTAGGCGGGGGCCTGTTCCCGCGGCTCGTAGCCGGTGCCGTGCATCTCGGAGAAGGTTCCGGTGCGGGTGGGTTCTGCTAGCAGGCTCTTGCCGGGGAGTTCGGGCGGCTTGGTCCCGCCGGAGACGGAGAGGAGGGTCGGCAGGACGTCCACCAGCTCCGCGGGGCGGTCGTCGGTGGTGCCGCGGAGGCTCTCCGGGACGCCGGCCCCGGCCAGGATCATGGGCACCCGCACGCTCGGGTCGTAGAGGCAGTACTTGCTGAAGCGGTGGCGGTCGCCGAGCATCTCGCCGTGGTCGGAGACGAAGACAATAAAGGTGTTTTCCGCCTCGCCCGACGCTTCGAGCCTGCCCAGTATCCGGCCGAACTGCTCGTCTGCGTAGGTGCAGAGGGCATAGTAGCGCAGGGTCGTCCGCCGGCGCTCCTCTTCTGTGGTGGAGGCGAGCCACTCTTCCCACTGCCACGGCTCCGCGTGGCCCGTGAGATCGGTGCCTGGTGGAGGTTCCGAGGGAGTCGGCATGTCGTCCACGTCGTAGAGGTCCTCGTAGCCGGGCGGGACGTCGAAGGCGGCGTGGGGGAAGTCGAAGGAGAGGTAGAGGAAGAAAGGGCGGTCCTCGTCCCGGTCGTTTTCGAGGAAATCCAGGGCTTCGTCGGTGAGCCAGGCCTCGGTGTGTTTTTCGGGTTCGACGGAGCTCGTGATGCCCTTGTAGCCGGGGATGGTCTCGCCGGAGCCGAAGGGGCGCCGCTCGGCTTCGAGGGCGGCGAAGGCCTCGGGGAGCTCGTCGCCCATCTGGGTGGCGCCGGGCTCGACGCGGCCGGGCTCGTCGGTGTTGCGCATGGCGCGGACCTCGAAGCCGCGCCTGGAGGTCTCGACCTCGGCGTTCGGGGCGAGGTTCTCGCCCATGTACCAGTGGGTCTTGCCGAAACCGGCCGTCTGGTAGCCTGAATCCAGGAGGCGCTGAGCGAGGACGGGGGCGGGGAGGTCTTCGTCGGTCGGGATCATCTGCGTGTTGTGCCTCACGCCGACCTGCGAAGGATACAGGCCGGTCATC
>JALZNL010000658.1 GCA_030857715.1 Actinomycetota bacterium
GTGTAGGGGGGCCTTCTCAAGAGAGCGTTTGCCCAGGATCAAGATTGGATCAAGGTATTGCAGACTAACGATCCGCGAGCGGCAGCGAGAAAGAGAACCTGGCTCCCTTTCCGGGTCCGGGGCTCTCGGCCCGGATCCTCCCGCCCATCGCCTCGACGAGCGCCCGGGAGATCGCGAGTCCCAGCCCCGAGCCGCCGCGAGCTCCGCTCCGCGAGCGCGACTTCTCGGCCCTGTAAAACCGCTCGAAGAGACGTGGCAGATCCCCGGCGGGGATGCCCTCTCCGGTATCCTCGACCCAAAAGGCGATCTCGCCCTCGCGGGCCTCAGCCCCCACGGTGACCCGGCCGCCAGCGGGGGTGTGGCGCAAGGCGTTGCCGAGCAGGTTGGTCAAAACCTGGACGATCCGGTCGCCGTCCGCCAGGACCGGCGGCAGGTTCTCTGGCACGGTATTCTCAAGCTCAAAGCCTTTCTCGTCAAAGAGCGGAGCCATGCGCTCGGCCGCGATCCTGACGGCCTCTGCCGGGTGGACGACCGCTATCTGGAGGTCCAGTTGTCCCGCCTCGGCAAGGGAGAGCCGGCGGAGGTCGTCCACGATCCTACGCATCCGTTCGGCCTCGCCATACAGCAACGCCCACGTCTCATCCGAAGGCTTTACGACGCCTTCCATCAACCCCTCCATGTAACCCTGCAACGTCGAGAGCGGTGTACGCAGCTCGTGGGAGACGTCCCCGATCAACTCCAGCCTCTTCTTCTCCGCCCTCTCCAGGGAAGCCGCCATGGAGTTGAAGCTCTCCGAGAGGGCGCCAAGCTCGTCCGGCTCGCCCACCGACACACGCTCGCCGTAGCCTCCGGCGGCGATGCGGCGGGTGGCCGCCGCCATGTTACGCAGCGGCCCCACGATCCTCCGCGACACGAAGAGGCTGGAGGCGGCCGCGATCACCGCCGCCACCGCCCCGGCGACCAGTAGCGAGTAGAGAAGGGTCAGCCCGAAGGCCCGGCCCACCGAGCCCATCGCCCCCTCCATGTCCGACGGCCGCATCATCCCGCCGTCCGATCCCATCATTCCACTCATTAGCCTCCCGAAGATCACGGGCGCTATGAGGTAGAGGGCCGCGACCAGCGTGAAGGCCGCCACCAGGGCTACGAGGAAGTGGGAGACGAAGAGCCTCGCGCCGAGGCTCCGCGACCAACGAAGCGGGGGCCCGCGCCTCACGAGCCCTCGAACCTGTAGCCCACGCCCCGCACCGTCCTGACGTAGCGGTTGCCAGCCCCGTTTTCGATGGCGTTCAGCTTCTTGCGGAGGTTCGCCACGTGAACGTCCACAACGTGGTCATCCCCGAAGTAGTCCTCGCCCCACACGCGTTCGAGCAGTCGCCGGCGGCCAAAGACGAAGCCCGGCCTAGATGCCAGGGCGAGCAAGAGGTCGAACTCGAGCGCGGTTAGCGTCACCTCGTCCTCCGCGAGGCGCACCCGGCGCCTGGCCGGGTCAATCTCCAGCTCCCCAAACGCGAGTGGCTCCTCTTCCACGGGAGCGGTGGCCGCTTCGCCACGCGGTCTTCGGAGCATCGCCCGCACCCGCGCGACCAGTTCCCCGGGAGAGAAGGGCTTCGTCAGGTAGTCGTCAGCACCCGCGGAGAGGCCCACGATCTTGTCCATCTCCTCTGCCCGGGCGGTGAGCATGATCACGTACGCCTCCGAGAAGCGCCTCAGCTCTCGCAGCACCCCCATCCCGTCCAGGCCGGGGAGCATCCAGTCCAGGACCACGACATCGGGCTCCAGTAGCCTTGCGGCTTCCAGCCCGGCCTCACCGTCGGACGCCTGGTGTACCTCGAAACCCTCCCGCGCCAGGTATCCCCGGAGCAGGTCCGCCAGGTTCTTCTCGTCTTCGATTATCAGAGCTCGTAAACCCACCTTCGTCATTCTAGCCCTCCTCTCTTTGTGCCGTTTGGGCGCATAACCTGAACGGCGCCCACGGGGCCGAGAGGATCCCGCCTGACTGCTAAAGAGATCGGCGAAGAAGCGCCCGGCGTCGGCCTTGAGCTGACCTGGGCCATCTACCGGCCCGGCGGGGCGTTCGCGTTGCTCCTCGCGCCCCTGTGGAGGAGAAGCCAGCCGGTGCTCTATGTGCCGTCGTTTGTGCCCATCCCGACCTCAACCGGATG
>JALZNL010000659.1 GCA_030857715.1 Actinomycetota bacterium
GCTTCAGGCCTATCTGCTGGGTCATCGCGAGCGTGCTGACCTCGGCCTCGGCGGGCTGGAGGGGCCAGAGATGGTGGTGGACTTCTCCGCGGCGGACGTTGCCCTTTCTGTCCGCGCTGTAGAGGCAGTAGCGTTCGGTCAGAAAGTTCTCGATGGATCCCTTGCCGCTCTCGAAGGGTTCCCCGACGGGTCTGTAGCGGGCCGCGAATTTCGCCTCCGGCGCGCCCCTGTGTGTCCTCACGCTCCGGTAGTCGACCTCTTCGCCTGAGGCATGGCAGGACATCTCGGCGTCGAAGTAAGGCAGGTGGAATGTGGCGCGGGCGAGGCGGACGGCTACGCGGCTGTGGGCGTCCAGGGAGAAGAACCAGACGCCAGGCTTGCCTTCCGCCGTCACGTAGGTGCGCAGGTTTATCTCGGGGAAGTGCGAGAGCCCCGGGACAGCTGGCAGGAAGTGGGGCCTTACGCCGATCATGTCGAAAGGTACGACGCCGAGCCAGGCGCTGCCTTCGAAGGTGTCGATGCTCAGGGTTGGCGGCACGAGGGGCCTGAGATCGTCCACTTCGACGGGCCAGTGCATGAAGAGCAGGTCCCGCCAGCTCATCCCGAGGGCCCACGGACCGGAGGGAACGGGGTAGGGGCGGTGCTCTATCCTGCCAAGAACCGTCTCGGGTCGAAAAGCCGTACGCATAAGCGACGCCAATCTTAGAACTCGAGCGCGGGGGGGTCCGTATACCCTGTCACGGGCATTCGGTCTCTTGCACCACGAGGAGTGCGCCATTCCCCACGCTTACCCTTGCCTCGTTGCCGATCAGCTCGTTGTGGAACCCGAGGGTATCTCCTGGCTCCAGGGTGGCGTTCTCCAGTGGATACTCCATACCTTCGAGGGTAACGTCGGCGGCAGGACCGGACAGGGGGAAGATCGAGATGCTGTCCTGCGACGCTCCTTCCACCTTCCTCGAGCCGGCCTCGACCACGAACATCCGTCCCCGGTCGGCAACGACCGTGGAATGCAGGCCGATCCGCTCGGCGGCGAGCAGGATGTGCGTGACGGCGAAGAGGGCTCCCAGCCTCCCCCCCACGGCGCAGAGGAGGTCGGCCGCTGTCGCCCCCCGCTCCCTGGCGGCAAGTACCGCAAGATGGCCGTCCATCTTGTCTTTCCTCACCGGGTGGCGCTCCAGGGAGGCTCCGCGACTCTCGACTTCCCGCGCGAGGCCTTCTCCCAACGAGTCCATATCCCCAACGACGAGGTCAGGGACGACCCCAGCCTCCAGCGCGTACCTGGCCCCGCCGTCGGCGGCGACCACCAGGTCTGCACGTCCGGCGACGCGCCTGAGAAGGTCCGGCGAGTCGGGAGAGCCGTTCAGGAAGATTGCGGCCAGCACGCTACGAGGTTTTCGAGCGCCGGTAGTGCAGCTGCCTTGGCGAGGGCTGCGCTCCTTCGAGCGCCTTCAGCAGCACCACCGTGACCACGATAGCGATGCCGAGACTAGGGACCAGGTACGCCGCGTTGTAAGCCGCCGAGTAGAGGTAAGGGTTGAAGCCCTCAGGCGCGAAGGAAGCGAAGAAGACCACGCCCGAGAGGAAGTGGAACGAGAAGCGCGCCAGAACGGCCACTGTGGCGCCCAGGACCGCACCCCGCGCCGTGGGCTGGAAGAGTCCCGCGAGGCCAAGGGCGCCGAAGGCCAGAGGATAGTCGAGGAGGAACTGCACGGGATGTACCACGTAGGGATCGATGGCGAGATCTAGCAGACCGTAAGCCGCTCCAGCGACGATGCCAACCTTCCAGCCCTGCCTGAGGGCGAGGAGTATCAGGGGGATCATCTCCAGCGAGACAGAGCCGCCGAACGGCATCTTGAAGAGCACGAAGAATCCAAGAACGAACGCCAGTGCTACGGCGAGCGCCGCCTCGGTAAGTACCCTGGTGTCTCTGAAGGCGTTCAAACGCGCATCCTCCTTCCGGTCTGCGGGGATGCGCCGATAAGAGATTCCGAGACCTCCCTGCGCCGGCATTACCCGGATCAGGTACAGCGGGTCGGCACCTGCGTGCCCTCTCAGCCTCACGGCTCCCCGGTCTTTGTAGCGCTAGTGTAACCCACCGCCGGTAGCAGCACCACCGCCCGCAACCCAGAGCAACCCGAGCACGGTGGCGGCGTCAGAG
>JALZNL010000121.1 GCA_030857715.1 Actinomycetota bacterium
GGCTAGGTCAGAGCCACCTCTCCCAGAAGATACCCGCGGCTACTACTGCTCGATGCGTCTATCTGGATCACCTCCTCTCGCGTGCTTTCGACTAGCGGGGATTTTACTACCACCAAAGACACGCGGCAAGAGATATTTTTTCGAACCCTCGTCCAGGCTTCTCTTTTACCGGATCGCATCGCTACCGTCGCCGGGCTTACGATGAATCAGGAGAGATCCTCTGGCTTCACCGAAACGGGTCGCGTATACTGCGATCCAACCCCCTTCGGGCGGCCGGTGCGTCTTGACATTATGGTTACTCAGATCGAACCCAAGGCCATTGTTTGCCACCCCACCGCGCTGCCGCAGGAGGACCATGAAGATACGCATCCGTTCTGTCCGTGCCGACGAGCTCGACCTCTTCGTCGAGGCCGCCGGCTCCCCCGACCACCGTAAAGAAGTCGAGCAATACCTGGAAAGCATGTTCGCCGTCGGCTCGATGCGCCCGGAGTGGTGCTTCGTCGCACAAGAGGAAGGCGACCGTCCCCTCGGGCGGGTCGCCTTCTGGACGTTGCCAGGCATGGTGGAGCCCTTCGCCCTCGTGCTGCTCGACGTCCCCTGGGACGACGACTACGTGGGCACACGCCTGCTCGGGGGCGTGTTGGACGAGGCGCGCAGGCTGGGCGCAGAGGAGATCGAGCACGTCCTCGACGCCCCGCCGATGCGGCCCCAGTTCCAGCATCACCCGGAGAGGCGGGTAGATCTGCTGGAGGGCGTCGGGTTCGCCTTCAGGCGAGAGACGGGCCGTTTCGAATGGCGAGGAGAGGAACCCCCCGTCGTTTCCGATCGTCTGTCGTTACGCAGCCTTGAGGAGGTTGGGGACGAAGCGTTCGTCGACGCGATGAGGGAGGTCTCTGGAGGGACGCTCGACCGTGAGATCCTCGAGGAGCGAGAGAGGCTAGGCCCGCAAGGGGCGGCGTGCGAGTTCTTCCGGGACGCGAAGAGGGTGAAACACGATCCCTCGTGGTGGCGGCTAGCTTACACGCCAGACGGGGAGCTCGTGGGCCTGGTGATGCCGGTGGAGCCGCCCGGCTTCCTGACCGTCTTCTACGTCGGCGTGGTGCCGGAGATGAGGGGACGGCGTTACGTCGACGACCTGCTCGCCGCCGGCACCGTCACCCTCCTCGGCGCCCGCGCAGAAGGCGGGACCGAGAAGCCCCTGCGGGCGGACACCGGCGTGGCCAACACGCACATGGCCGCCGCGTTCGAGCGAGCAGGATGGGCAAGGTTCGCGGGGAGGCGAGAGTACGTCGTGGATCTCGCTTCGGTCCGAGCGTAGGAAACGATCCGCGGCCCGGAAGATCTTCTCCGATGCCAGGCTAAGACCCGTCCCGACCTTCGATCCGGAGCCGCAACACGTCGAGGGCCCGGTTCGCGCTCCGCTCCCGGATAGAGTCCCGGGAACGCGCCCACGCCGTCAGGTCCAGCTTCTCGGCCACGGCCCCCTCAGCATCGGCCACCCCGACGTAGACGAGCCCGACCGGCTTCTCTTCCGTGCCGCCGCCAGGCCCCGCAACGCCGGTGACGGAGAGGCCGTAGTCTGCGCCTGAAACCTTGCGGGCGCCCTCGGCCATCGCCCGGGCGACGGGCTCGGAGACGGCGCCGTACTCCGCGAGCGCCTCCTTCGGGACGCCGAGCAGGCGCTCCTTGGAGGCGTTCGAGTAGGTAACGAAGCCCTCCACGAAGTAAGCCGAGGAGCCGGCGACATCGGTCAGGCGCTTGGAGATCAGGCCGCCGGTGCAACTCTCAGCGAGGGCGACCGTGGCGTCACGCTCGGAGAGCAGGCGCCCGACCGAGCTCTCTAAAGTCTCCTCGTCCTCGCCGAAGAAGTAGTCGCCGAGACGGTTGAGGATCTCCTTCTCCACGGGC
Source organism: Actinomycetota bacterium (assembly GCA_030857715.1). The sequence goes on from JALZNL010000121.1 coordinate 1,909, forward strand.
CGGATCTTCCCGTGAGCCTCCTCCTCGGTGGCGGCCCGGGTCGTGATGCGCAGCCGGACCCGCCCCTGCCCGGCGAGCGGGGCGACCGTCGGGTCGGCGGCGTCGAGGAAGTCTTGAACCTGCTCGGCGAGCGCGGACTCCCCGATGCCGGCGAAGTGAAGTGTCTTTGAGACGATGGAGCCGTCGCTGCGCTCGCGTATGAGGGGCTCCAGCGTCTTCTCGAACATCCGCTTCATCTCAGATGGCACCCCGGGCAGGGTCGCGAAGAGGGTACCCTCCCACTCCACGAGCGCCCCCGGCGCGGTGCCGAGCGGGTTCGGGACGAGCTCCGTACCTTCGGGGAAGAGGGCCTGCTTGTAGTTCGACGGCGTGGGCTTGCGTCCGAATTTGGCGAACTTTTCGTCGATGTGCTTCCGGGCCTCCGGGTACTCGATCATCCGGCGGCCGGTCAGCATGCCGAGGCAGGCGTTCGTCAGGTCGTCGGAGGTCGGGCCGAGGCCGCCGGTCGTGACGACGAGGTCGGCCCGGGAGGCGGCGTCGCGCAGGGCGCCGACGATGCGGTCGTTGTTGTCGCCGACCGTGGTGTGGCGATACATGCTCACCCCGAGGGCGGCGAGCCTCTGGCTGATCCAGGCCGTGTTCGTGTCTACAAGATCCCCGAGCAGCATCTCGGTCCCGATGGTTACTATCTCAGCGCTCTTTATGTCTCTCTGTCCGTTTTGCATCGGTTTATTCTACAATCCGCCGGATGGAAGACCGTGAGAAGATCTACCCGGCCGTGGCCGCCGACATTTTTGCCCGCGAACGCCTCTCCGCCAAACGCTACGGCCACACTTTGCGGGTCGCGGACACGGCGGAAGACCTCGCGCGCGTCCACGGCCTGGACCGCGGCCGGGCACGCCTCGCCGCCCTCCTGCACGACGCCGCCCGCGAGATGCCGTCGGAGGAGTTCCTGGGCCTGGCCGATAGCTGGAACCTGCCCGTCGGGCAGCCGGAGCGGGAGAGCCCGAAGCTCCTGCACGGCCCGGTGGCCGCGGAGCTGGCGCGGCGGGAGCTCGGCATAGAGGACGGGGCGGTCCTGGACGCGATCAGGGATCACACCACGGGGCGTCCGGGGATGGACTCGTTGTCGCTCGTCCTGTACGTCGCGGACAAGATAGAGCCGGCCCGCGATTACCCGAGCGTGGAGCGCCTGCGCCGGCTGGCCCGGCAGGACCTGTGTGGGGCGGCCGCGGAGTCCTTGCGGCGGTCCATCGCCCACAACGAGGAGCGCGGCCGTCCCACGCACCCGGCTAGCATCGAGACGCTCGGGTGGCTAGAGAAGGCCGAGGAGGGCGCGTAGCGGCGGGTTGAGCTGGAGGATGGCGTAGAGCGCCACCATCAGCGTCCCCAACGCAACCGCGACCTCCACCGCCCCACCAGACTTTATGCCCCCCGGCAGCAGCCGGAACGGCCGCCCCATCGGCCAGAGCAGCGGCACGCCCCGGGTGTTGAGCGCGTCGGCGAAGACGTGGGAGGCGTAGCCCGCGGCGAGGGCGAGCGTCAGGTTCGGGTAGTCTCCCAGGAAGAGGTAGATGGGCAGGGCGAAGAGCAGGGCGCCCAGGATGGAGTGCGTCAGCGTCCGGTGGCCGACCGTCCGGACGAGCACGAACGAGGCCGTCCGCAATGCCCAGCTCAACGGCCGGCTCAAGATGTTCAGGATGGGGTTCTTGGACCGGCTCAGGCCGTTTCCCAGCGTGCTGCGCGGGTTGTCCACGTCCGGCAGCCAGGCCGCCACGACCGCGGCGGGGTAGACGTAGGCGGGCGGGTCGGCCCCCGTCACCAGGGCCGCGCCCGCCAGCGCCGCGACGCCGAAAACCGCGTGTGTGGTCCCGTTCAATCCGGGGCGCAGTCTAGCAGTCAGGAAGCGGTCGGTCGGCGCCCCGGGTTACCGGGACCGGTCTATTTTCACCAGCTCGCAACCGTAAAAGACCCTGTCATTGGGGTCAGCGTAGACGTAGTCCTTGCCGTCGCCGCACTTGATCGTGTCGCGCCTCCCATCGTCGGCCATCAGGCGGTCGTCGCCTCTGTTGCCCCAGATCTTATCCGGGCCGCCGCCGCCGTAGATGTCGTCGTCCCCGCCGCGGCCGGAGAGGCGGTCGCCGCCGCCCAGGCCCCTGATGACGTCCCGCCCGTCGGTGCCAGAGATCTCGTCAGGCCCGGCGGTCCCCCTGAACCCCGCCGCCAACGCCATCCCGCCGACCAGGAATACCCCCATCGATATTACGACGCAGGCCAGCATCAGTTTCCTCGTCATCGTTTCCTCCCCGGAAGCGTCTATACGATCTTGCTATCGCCCTGCATTGTAGGACATGCTCCAGGCGCGCACATCATCCCAACGTGGGACCGCCCCCGTCCAAAAATACGATTCCGACGAGTTGCCAGGATGACGCGGCGAACCCGCGGGTCAGGCCCCGGACGAACCGAAGCCGCCCTCCCCCCTGCCGTCCTTCCCGGCATCGAGGAACTCGACCTCCTCGAAGGTCGCGCCCGCGGCCCGGACGAGGACGAGCTGCGCGATCCTCATCCCCGCCTCCACACGAAAAGTCTCTTCGCGGTCGTGGTTGATGAGGGGAACCCGGATCTCCCCGCGGTACCCCGAGTCTATAAGCCCCGGCGTGTTGACCAGGGAGACGCCGTGCTTTACCGCCAGCCCGCTCCGCGGCAACACGAGCCCCGCGTACCCGTCCGGGATCACCAGCGAGACCCCGGTCCCGACGACCGCCCGCCCGCCGGGCCGAAGCTCCGCCCATTCGACCGAGCGCAGGTCGTACCCGGCGTCCCCCGCGTGCGCCCTCTCCGGCACCCGGGCCTCCGGCACGAGGCGACGAAAAGCGACGCGCAGCGAACGATCCGGAATCATCCAGAGCATGGTAGCACCGAGGGTTTCAGGCTACAGGCTTCGGGCTTCAGGAAGTTCCGGAGATGCTCTATCGCGCAAGACCCACGCCTGGGTAGACCCCTTACCTGACGGCTGATGCCTGAAACCTGAAGCCTTTACCAAGCTGGTATTCTTTGATCATGAACGAAACGAAAAGGCGCTATCTCGTCACCTCCGCGTTGCCCTACGCCAACGGGCCCTTGCACGTCGGCCAGATCGTGGGGGCGTATCTCCCGGCGGACGCCTTCGTCCGGTACCTGAGGGCGCGCGGCGAAGACGTGGTCTACGTCTGCGGCACCGACGAGCACGGCGTCCCCATCACCCTGACCGCCGAGCGGGAGGGCAAGGATCCGCAGGACGTGGTCGATTACTGGTGGACGCACATGAAGGAGACCTTCGCCCGCTTCGATATCTCCTTCGACAACTTCTCCCGCACCTCGACCCCGCTGCACGCGAAGAACACCCAGCTCTTCTACCGCAAGCTCAAGGAGGGCGGCTACATCTCCGAGGCCGAGTCCAAGCAGATGTACAGCCCGACGGAGAACCGCTTCCTGCCAGACCGCTACGTCGAGGGCACCTGCCCGGTGTGCGGCTACAAGGAGGCCCGCGGCGACCAGTGCGACAACTGCGGCTCGTGGTACGAGGCCTACGAGCTGATAGAGCCCCACTCCAAGGTCACCGGCGGCCCCGCGGAGGTTCGCGAGACGACACACCTCTACCTCGACCTGCCGAAGTTCTCCGACCGCCTGAGGGAGTACGTCGCCAGCCAGGAACACTGGCGCACCTCCGTCAAGAACTTTATCCTCGGCATCATCGACGGCGGGCTGGAGAAGCGGCCGATCACGCGCGACATCCAATGGGGCGTGCCGGTCCCGGAGCCGGGCTTCGAGGACAAGCGCTTCTACGTCTGGTTCGACGCCTGCATCGGCTACATCTCTTCCACGATGGAGTGGGCCGAGAGCATAGGCGAACCCGACCGCTGGCGCGAGTACTGGCAGGAGCCGGACACGAGGCTCATCCACTTTATAGGGAAGGACAACACCGTCTTCCACGCCCTGGTATGGCCGGCCCTGCTCACGGGCACGGGGGAGGACGGCGAGGAGCCGTACGTTCTCCCCTACGACGTCCCGGCCAACGAGTTCATGAACCTGGAGGTCGTCGTCGACGGCGAGCGGCGGGCGGTCCAGATGTCCACGAGCCGCAACCTCGCCGTGTGGCTGCACGAGGCGCTGGACCGCTTCCCGGCCGACCCGCTGCGCTTCTACCTCGCCTCGAACCTGCCGGAGACCGGCGACGTGGCCTTCTCGTGGCGGGACTTCGGGAGCCGGGTGAACTCGGACCTCATCGGCAACCTCGGCAACTACATAAACCGCGTCCTCTCCTTCGCCGAGAAGTACGCGGACGGCGAGATGACCCGGCCGGCGGAACTCCCCGACGACGCCAGGGCCGTCTTCGAAGACTTCAAGGAGCTGGAGAGGCGCTTCGAGGAGCGGATGCTCGCCCCGAAGCCGCGCGAGGCCCTCGGCGAGTTGCTCGCCATGGGACGGCGGGCCAACCGCTTCTTCGACGCGTCGGCCCCCTGGAAGACCCGCAAGGACGATCCGGAGCGCGCCCGCGTAACCCTCTACGTCTGCTCCGTCCTGCTCGGCTCCATCGCCTACCACGCAGCCCCCTACGTCCCTGAGGCCATCGAGCGGCTGAAGGGTTTCTTCGACGGGCCTGTGGCCCGGGTGTCGGACCTCACAGAGTTGCCCGAGGGTTACCGCGTGTCCGGGGCGAAGCCGTTGTTTCAGAGGATCGAGGAAGAAGAGATCCTCGCCGCGGAGGAACGGCTCTCCCGCGCCGTGCGCGGGGAGTAGGCCCGCCGCCCCGGATCTCGCCATCGGGGGCTCCGCAGCGCACCGTCAACCCCGGTAGAGACGCGTTAGCGGGGTGCGGGTTTCTGAAGGTCGTTGGCGGCGGACACCCGGAGGCCGAGGGCGGCTATGACCAGCCCGGCCGCCGCTATGGTGAGGAGCGCGGTCCTCAACCCCGCGAGCTCAGCGAGCCCACCCACGATGACGGGGCCGAGCAGGAACCCGCCGTAGCCTAGAGTGGTGACCACGGAGACGGCGACGCCAGTCCCGCCAGGGGCCACGTCCCCAGCCAGGGAGAAGGCTATGGGGGCGACCGCGGAGAGCGAGAGCCCCACGATCAGGAACCCCGCGACGACCAGCGCGGGCTCGCGCGTGGCGAGGGCGAGGCCCATCCC
>JALZNL010000660.1 GCA_030857715.1 Actinomycetota bacterium
GTGGGATGAAACGGATGCTCGGCGCCCGTTCGTGATGCTGGTTCGCCCGATTATCACCCCGTGATAACGGCGATAAAGGCCTTGAAATCCTTTTACCTGCCCTCAATACTCCTTGCCGCTGCACCTGAAGGTGAATTACAGATACACGTAAAGCTGACGCTGACGGAGGGGGACGCGTTTTGCTCAAGGCGAGCCGTTTATTTTGGATTTTGCTCTTTTTCGGGGCCTTTATGGCCTTTGGCAACGACCGCGCGGAGGCCGACACGGCCCTGGCTTCCTGGTACGGGCCCGGATTCGACGGCCAGCTCACCGCGAGCGGTGAGGTCTTCGACGCCTACGGGTACACGGCCGCCCACAACACGCTGCCGCTTGGGACGGAGATCACCGTCAGCTACGCCGGCCGCGCGGTCGACGTCGTCGTCAACGACCGCGGACCGTACTCCGGCGGGCGCGACCTCGACCTCTCGCAAGGCGCCGCCGAATACCTCGGCCTCACCACCGCCGGCGTGGACTACGTGGATTACGAGATGGCGGGCGCCGCGGGCTACGCGGCCAACGACGGCTACGCGAAGGCGGATCACGTGAAGAAGGATCACGTGAAGAGGGATTACGCGGAAAGGGACTACGCGGAGAAGGACTATGCGAAGGCAAACTTCGACGACGGCTCCGGCGGGGAGGCCGGTTCGGGCGGGTCCTACGTGGTCCAGTCCGGGGACACGCTGACCGGGATCTCGGCGGAGCTCGGAACCAGCGTGGGCGACCTTATGGCGGGGAACGGGCTGACGGACCCGGACGTGGTCTACGCCGGCCAGACGCTCGCTTACTGAGGCCAAGAGCTGGGGGTCCGCTCTCCACAACGGGCGCGTGCAGGGGTGTAGACTCTGGGCTCGGACGCAGGAGTTGAGGAGGCGCGATTGGTCAGGGAAGGCGACGGTCCGAGCTTCGGGCTCTGGTACGACTTCCGGCAGAGGCTGCCGCTAGGAGACTACGCGGCCTTCTACGGCGAGTGCCTGGAGGAGATCGAGGAGGGTGAGCGGCTCGGCTTCACGGGGGCCTGGCTCTCGGAGCACCACTTCGTGGACGACGGCTACCTGCCCTCCCCGCTCGTGGTCGCGGCGGCCGTGGCAGCCCGTACCAGCACCATCACCATCGGGACGAACATCCTGCTGCTCCCCATGCACCATCCCCTGCGGGTGGCGGAGGACGCGGCGGCCGTGGACCTCGTCTCCGGCGGGAGGTTCGTGCTCGGGGTCGGGCAGGGGTACGTCCAGCACGAGTTCGAGGCTCTGGGGTACGAGAGGCGCTACAGGCCCTCGCTCTTCGAGGAGGGGATCGAGGTGATCCGTCAGGTCCTGGAGGAGGGCCGCACCGGCTACGAGGGAAAGCGGTGGCGGTTCGACGACCTGCCGTTCGAGCCGCGGCCGTCCGGGAAACTCCCGATCTACGCCGGCGCGTTCGCGGACCCGGCCATCGACCGCGCCGCCCGGCTGGCGGACGGGTTCCTGGCCTCGGCGGGGGGCGGGGCCTTCGGGGAGACATACCGGAAGGTTCGCGAGGCGCTGGAGAGGCACGGGAGGGGCGGTGAGACGTTCCCGTATATCGCCTCCGGTGTGGCGTTCGTGCACGAGGAGGCGGGGAGGGCTCGGGAGATCGTGGGTCCCGCTATCGCCTACCAGCGCACGCGCTACGCGGAGTGGGGCACGGACCGGGAGAAGCCCCGCCCCGAGCCTATCCGGGAAGAAGACCTTCCGTGGGAGCGCTACCTCGTCGGCACGCCCGAGGAGGTGGCGGACGGCCTGATCGAGCTCTACCGGGAGGCCCCCTACGACCACTTCTGCTTCTGGGGACGCCTCCCGGGCGTAACCCACGAGGAGGCCCTCGAAAACCTGCGCCTCTTCGCCACCGAGGTTGCCCCGCGGGTGCGAGACGCCGTGGGACCGAAGCCGGCGTGACGCTGGCGTCCCCCGTCCTCTCCCCGGAGCAGACCGCCTTTCTCGTCCGCCAGAGGGTCGCCCGCCTCGCCACCGCCGACGCCGGGGGCAGGCCCCACGCCGTCCCCGTCTGCTTCGCCTACGCGCCAGGCGCCGTCTATATAGCCCTGGACGAGAAACCGAAAGACGTGCCGCCAGACCGTCTCAAACGGGTCCGCAAC
>JALZNL010000122.1 GCA_030857715.1 Actinomycetota bacterium
TTGAAGCTCGCCGGCACGCCGGGCTCGGGTATGTTCTCGCCCTTCACTATCGACTCGTAGCTCTTCACGCGGCCCACCCGGTCGTCGCTCTTGATGGTCAAGAGCTCCTGCAGGGTGTGCGCGGCGCCGTAAGCCTCCAGCGCCCAGACCTCCATCTCGCCGAAGCGCTGGCCGCCGAACTGGGCCTTACCGCCCAGGGGTTGCTGCGTGACGAGGGAGTACGGGCCCGTGCTCCTCGCGTGGATCTTGTCGTCCACGAGGTGGAGGAGCTTCAGTATGTACATATAACCGACCGTGATCCTGCCGTCGAACGGCTCGCCGGTGCGCCCGTCATAAAGCGTCACCTTGCCGCCGCGGCCCATCCCGGTCTTCGACCCGCCGTTGTTGTTGACGGCCTCTATGGCCTTGTCGATGTCCTCGACCTCGGCACCAGAGAAGACCGGCGTGGAGACGAAAGTAGGCTCGCCGCCGTTCACGCCGAGCCCCTGGCTCGCGGCCCAGCCGAGGTGGGTCTCGAGGATCTGGCCGATGTTCATCCGGCTCGGCACGCCCAGGGGTGACAGGATTACGTCCACCGGGCGGCCGTCCTCCATGAACGGCATGTCCTCCTCCGGGACGATCTTGGAGATGACGCCCTTGTTGCCGTGGCGCCCGGCGAGCTTGTCGCCCTCCGCGATCTTGCGCTTCTTCGCCACGAAGACCCGGACCTGCTCGTTGACGCCCGGCTGCAACTCGTCGCCGTCGTCGCGGCTAAAGCGCTTGACGTCTATGACGACGCCGCCCTCGCCGTGGGGCACCTTGAGGGAAGAGTCCTTCACCTCGCGGGCCTTCTCACCGAAGATGGCACGGAGAAGTTTCTCCTCCGGCGTAGGCTCGGACTCGCCCTTGGGTGTTACCTTGCCGACGAGCACGTCGCCCGAGCCTACCTCGGCCCCGATGCGGATGATGCCGTCCATGTCCAGGTTCATCAGGACGTCGTCCGAGGCGTTCGGGATGTCCCGCGTGATCTCCTCGGGCCCCAGCTTGGTGTCGCGGGCCTGGATCTCATGCTCCTGGATGTGGATGGAGGAGAGGACGTCGTCCTTGACGATGCGCTCGGAGATGATAATCGCATCCTCGAAGTTGAACCCTTCCCACGGCATGAAAGCCACGAGCATGTTCTTGCCCAGAGCGAGCTCACCCTGGTCGGTAGAAGACCCGTCGGCCATGACGGTCCCCGCCTCGACCTCCTCGCCCTCCGTAACGAGCGGCCTCTGGTTGACGCAGGTGCCCTGGTTGGAGCGGGCGAACTTGCGCAGCGGGTACTCGTCCACCCCGCCGTCCTCGCGGCGGATCGTGATTCTGCTGGCGACCACCCGCTCGACGGTGCCGGCGTTGCGCGCCAGGACCACGTCGCCGGTGTCGGCCGCCGCCCTGAACTCCATGCCGGTCCCCACGTACGGAGCCTCGCTGCGGAGCAGGGGCACCGCCTGACGCTGCATGTTCGCGCCCATGAGCGCGCGGTTCGCGTCGTCGTGCTCGAGGAACGGGATAAGCGCGGTGCCGACGGAGACCGTCTGCAGCGGCGCCACGTCCACGTAGTCAACCTCCGCCGGGGAGACCGAGGAGACCTCGCCGCCCTTGCGGCGGGCCAGGATCTGCTCGCCTTCAGTGATCTGGCCGGTCTCGAGGTCGACGACGGTGCTGGCCTGCGCGATCGTGAACTCCTCCTCCTCGTCGGCGGAGAGGTACTCGATCTCGTCGGTCAGCTTGCCGTCCGTAACCTTCCGGTAAGGCGTCTGCACGAAGCCGTAGTCGTCCACGGTCGCGAACGTCGAGAGCTGCCCGATGAGCCCGATGTTCGGGCCTTCCGGCGTCTCGATCGGGCACATCCTCCCGTAGTGCGTCGGATGCACGTCACGGACCTCTATGGGGGCCCGCTCACGAGACAGGCCACCCGCGCCCATCGCGCTCAGACGGCGCCTGTGCGAGAGGCCGGAGAGCGTGTTCGTCTGGTCCATGAACTGCGAGAGCTGGGAGGAGCCGAAGAACTCCTTTATCGCGCTCGCAACCGGCTTGGTGTTGACGACGGTCTGGGGGGTTATGGACTCCTCGTCCTGGGTGGTCATCCGCTCGCGGACGACGCGCTCCATGCGGTACATCCCGATCCGGAACGCCTCCTGCACCAATTCTCCAACGGTACGCAGACGCCTGTTGCCGAAGTGCTCGTACTCGTCGAGCTTGTGGCGGATGCGCTCGTAGTTGATGCGGCCGAACTCTTCCTCTTCCGCGACCTCTTCGGAGGTCTGGATGAGGCGGCCGAGCAATCCGGCGATGTCCTCGATGGTGAGGGTGTGGTCCTCCAGGGGCACGTCGAGCTTGAGCTTCTTGTTGACCTTGTAGCGGCCGACCTCCGAAAGGTCGTAGCGCTTCGGGTCGAAGAAGAGGCTCTGGACGAGGTTCTCCGCGTTCTCCCTGTTGACCGGCTCGCCTGGGCGCTGGCGCCGGAAGACCTCGAGCAGCGCCTCCTCCCGCGAAGCGATGTCGTCTTTCTCAAGGGTGTTACGGATCAGCCACGAATCGTTGAAGCGGGAGAGGATCTCCTCAGGCCCGCCCATCCCGAGCGCTTTGAGGAGCACGCTGACGGGCAACTTCCTCTTGCGGTCGATGCGCACGGAGACGTATCCCTTGGTCTCGACCTCGAACTCGAGCCAGGACCCCCGGCTCGGCATGAGGCTCGCCGTCAGGACCTGCTTGGTCTGGTCCTTGGGCTCCATGATGTACGCCCCGGGCGACCGCACGAGCTGCGTCACAACGACCCGCTCGGTCCCGTTGATGATAAAGGTCCCCGAGCGCGTCATGAGCGGGAAGTCGCCCATAAAGACGTCCTGCTCCCTGACCTCGCCCGTCTCCTTGACGATAAACCGCACCTTGACGAAGAGAGGTGCCGAGAAGGTCTTGTCTTTCGTCATGCACTCTTCGGCGGAGACCGGAGCCTCCTCGAAGCGGCTCTCGCCGAACTCCACGGCGTAAGAGCCCGTGTAGTCTTCTATGGGCGAAATATCCGTAAAGGTCTTCTGGATGCCCACATCCAGAAACTTCTGAAATGAGTTCAACTGGATCTCGACGAGATCCGGCAACTGGACTTCTGTGGTCTGCAACCGAGCGTAAGGGTGCCGTTTCCGGCGCACGACAGGGGTTACCAAATTAACTCTCCTCCGCAAGGATTGTCGAAAAAAGGCCGAGCACGCAAACGAGTATGTTACCCCCCGAAGGGAACACAGTCAAGGGGAGATGGGAGAAATATGTCGCCAGCCTCCAGCTATGCCTCCGACCAGCGGACGCAGTCTAGCACAGCCCTCCGGGTCATGCCACAAAGGCATCAGGCCAAAAGGCTACAGGCATCAGGTTTCAGGTATTGGCCCGCGCTTCCCTCTACCCCGCGCGACGACCACCAATCCTCAAAGCAGGCTCACTCCGCAAGCAAAAAGCGGCACCCCCGTGAGGGAGCGCCGCCTTTGCAGGTTTTTACCTGTGACCTGAAGCCTGTAGCCTGAAACCTCTAACCTACTTCAGCTCGACGGAGCCGCCGGCCTCTTCGATCTGCGTCTTGAGGGCCTCGGCGTCCTCCTTGCTGATGGCCTCCTTGACGGGGTTCGGGGCCTCGTCCACGAGGGCCTTGGCCTCCTTCAGGCCAAGGCCGGTGGCCGCGCGCACGACCTTGATGACCTGGATCTTCTTCTCCCCCGCGCCCGTGAGCACGACGTCGAACTCGGTCTGCTCCTCCTCGGCCTCGACCGCGCCCGCGGCGGCGCCCGCGGCGGGGGCCGCGACCGCGGTGGCGGAGACGCCGAAGCGCTCCTCGAGGGCCTTGACGAGCTCGGAGAGCTCGAGAACGGTCATGTTCTCGATGGACTCCATCAGTTCCTGCTGGTTTACCGCCATTACAAATCCTCCTGGACTCGACTCTTACTACGACTGTTCGGTGTTCTGCTTCTGCTCGGCGATCTGGCCGAGCGCCACCACGAGGCCCTGGACGGTGTTGTTCAGGACCGTCACGAAGCCCGTGAGCGGCGACGAGATGCCGCCGACGATCTGGGCGATGAGCTGCTCCCGGCTCGGAAGCTTGCTGAGGGCCACCACGTCCGCCTCGTCCAGGATGCGCCCGCCGTCGAGGACGCCGCCCTTCAAGGCGAACGTCTCGACCTGGTCTGCAAACTCCGCCATAAGCTTGGCGCTCGCCACCGGGTCTTCCGAGAACGCCAGCGCCGTCGGGCCCGATAGGAACTCCCGCAGGCCTTCGACACCGGCCTCGTCGGCCGCCCGCTTGGCAAGGGTGTTCTTGGCGACGACGAACTCGACGCCCGACTCGCGGCTGCGACGCCGGAGGTCCGTGGATCTGGCGACGTCCATGCCCTGGTAGTCCACCAGGACCGCCGAGCCTGCCCGCAACTTGCCCGCGAGCCGCTCGATCACCTGTGCTTTCTCTTCCCTGTTCACCTCGACTCCTCTGCAATAGAAAACCCCGGGGCCGCAGAGGCACCCGGGGTTCGCAAAGGAATCCGTGAGGAGCTTTCCACGACCTCGGCCGGAAGATTAAGTCCTGGGCGTTAGCCTCGGACCCCGGCTGTCTCTGGTCAGTTGTGGACTTACAGTCCGCGCGAGATCTTACTCCCTCTCTATCGCGGGGTCAACCTTGATGGACGGGCCCATCGTCGTCGTCAGGGTTACGGTCTTGAAGTAACGCCCCTTGACCGGCGCGGGGCGGGCCCGCTGCAACTCCTCGCGCAGGGCGAAAAAGTTCTCGATCAGGCTCTCAAGGTCAAAGGACTTCTTGCCGATGATGCCGTGGATTATGCCGTAGCGGTCCACGCGGTACTCGATCTTGCCGCGCTTGATCTCCTCGACCGCACGCCCAACGTCCATCGTCACGGTCCCGCTCTTCGGGTTCGGCATCAGCCCCCGCGGACCGAGAACCGGCCCGAGCTGCCCGACCGACCGCATCTGGTCCGGTGTCGCCACCGCGACGTCGAAGTCCATGAACCCCTGATCCTTGATACGCGAAGCCAGGTCGTCAGAACCGACCACGTCGGCCCCGGCCTCCTCGGCCTCGCGGGCCTTCTCGCCCTCGGCGAAGACGGCGACGCGGCGGGTCTTGCCCGTGCCGTTGGGGAGCATCAGGGTGCCGCGGACCATCTGGTCCGCCCGCCTCGGGTCCACGCTCAGGTGGACGTGGGCCTCGACGCTCTCGTCGAACTTGGCGCCTTCGAGGCTCTTTACGAGCTCCAGGGCCTCGCGCGGCGAGTAGCGGCGCTCCGCGTCTATCTTCGTCCTCTGTTCCATCAGCCGTCTACCCATTTACCGTAATCCCCATGCTCCGGGCCGTACCCTCGACGATCTTCGACGCGCCTGCGACGTCGGCGGCGTTGAGGTCCGGCATCTTGGTCCTGGCTATCTCCTCGACCTGCGCGCGGCTAACCGTGCCGACCTTTGTGCGATTCGGCTCGCCGCTGCCCTTGTCTACTCCGGCGGCCTGCCGGAGCAGGTACGCCGCGGGAGAGGTTTTGGTGACGAACGTGAACGAGCGGTCCTCGAAGACCGTGATCTCGACCGGCACCACCTGGCCCATCCGGTCGCGCGTGGCCTCGTTGAACTGCCGCACGAACTCCCCGATGTTCACCTGCGCCTGGCCGAGAGCCGGCCCGACCGGCGGGGCCGGGTTGGCCTGCCCGCCCGTGACTTGCAGTTTCAGTTTGCGCGCTACGCGGCGCCCGCGTCCTCTGCCCATAAGAATCCTCTCGTTTGTTTTAGAGCTTGGCTACCTGGCTGAACGACAACTCCACCGGCGTCTCGCGCCCGAAGATGGAGACGAGGACCTTCAGCCGCGACTGGTCCACGTTGATGTCCGAGATCGAACCCGTAAAGTCCGAGAGCGGACCGCCGGTGACCTTCACCGTCTCCCCGATGGTGTAGTCCACCGTGGTCTTGACCTTCTCTCGCTGCTCCGCCGCGGCCTCATTGGGGTGCAGGAGCCTCTCGACCTCGGCGCGGGAGAGCGCCAGCGGCGTGTCCCCGGCCCCGACGATCTGGGTGACACCAGGCGTCTGGCGGACCAAGCTCCAGGAGCTGTCGTTCATGTCCATGTTCACCAGGACATAGCCGGGGAACTGGCGCTGGACCGTGGGGACCTTCTTGCCGTCCTTGATCTCGATGACGTTCTCGGTCGGGATGCTGATCTCGCCGAAGTGCCGGTTGAGGCCCATCGACTCGATGCGACGCTCGAGCGTCGTGCGGACCTTGTTCTCGTGGCCCGAGTATGTGTTGACGACGTACCACTTCTTCAAGGGAATAGACTCCTAGACTACGTAAAGATCAGACGCGCGAGCCTGCCGAAGAGGAAATCCCAGACCGCGACGTAGGCCGCGAGCGTCAGCACGATGATGAGCACGACCGCTGTGCTCTGGCGCAACTGCTCGCGGCCAGGCCAACTCACCCGCCGAAGCTCGCCCCGCACGTCGCGCACGAACTTTCTCGGCCCGGCCAAGAACCCGCCCTTTTTCTGCTGTTGCTGCGCCTTTGCGCCGCCGCCCTTGCCGGGCGGCGCCGTGGCGCCCCGCTTCTTACCCACTAAATCCTCGCATGGCTTCGCCTCTCGGAGCAGGGCAGGAGGGACTCGAACCCACGACCTGCGGTTTTGGAGACCGCTGCTCTTCCAACTGAGCTACTGCCCTCTGTCGAACGGTCCTACCGGGTCTCCCGGTGCGCCGTGTGCTGCCGGCACCACGGACAGTACTTCTGCAGCTGGATGCGATCCGGGGTGTTACGCCGGTTCTTACGGCTGCTGTAGTTCCGGCGCTTGCACTCGTCGCAAGCCAGCGTTACCAATTGTCGCACAATAGTCCTCCAAATCACAGGGGCGGCATGCGCGCCGCCCCCGCTAATCCTACGTTATGCTGCTATTCGACGATCTCTGTAACGACGCCTGCTCCCACAGTCCGTCCACCCTCGCGAATCGCGAAGTTCAACCCCTCGTCCATCGCTATCGGACTGATCAACTCTACCTCCATCACCGTGTTGTCCCCT
>JALZNL010000661.1:0-504 GCA_030857715.1 Actinomycetota bacterium
CGTGGGCCTGAAGCTCGTCGGCCCTTCTTCGAGGGTCATCGCCATGATGGGGGACAAGGCCGCGGCCAGGGAGGCGGCCCGGAAGGCGGGCGTCCCGATCACGCCGGGATCGGACGGCGTCTGCGGTAGCGTGTCCGAGGTGAAGCGGGTGGGCGCCGAGGTCGGCTACCCGCTGGTTATCAAGGCGAGCGCCGGGGGCGGGGGCAAGGGGATGCGCGTCGTCGAGAGCGAGGCCGGGGTGGAGAACGCCTTTCTCGGCGCGAGCCGGGAGGCGGGGGCCAGCTTCGGCGACGGGGCTGTCTACGTGGAGCGTTTCCTGGAGCGGCTCCGGCACGTCGAGGTGCAGGTCCTCTCCGACTCCTCGGGCACGACGGTCGCCTTCCCCGAGAGGGACTGCTCCGTCCAGCGCCGCTACCAGAAGCTCATAGAAGAGTCCCCGGCGCCGGACCTTCCCGAGGGCATCCGGAGCGGCCTTCTGGACGCCGCATCACGCCTCGTCGGCTC
>JALZNL010000661.1:514-2148 GCA_030857715.1 Actinomycetota bacterium
CGTCGGATCCATAGGCTACGAGGGGGCGGGAACGGTCGAGTTCGTCGTCCACGAGGGGGAATTCTTCTTTATCGAGATGAACACCAGGCTGCAGGTGGAGCACCCGGTCACGGAGATGGTGAGCGGGGTGGACCTCGTGGGCGAGCAGCTCAAGGTGGCCTCAGGCGAGACCCTCGATATCCCGGCCTCGGCGCTCGTCGCTGACGGGCACGCGATGGAGTTCAGGATCAACGCCGAAGACCCCCGCCGCAACTTCCTGCCCCAGGCCGGCCCCGTGGAGTTCTACAACCCGCCGGGGGGACCCGGGGTCCGGGTGGACTCGCACCTCTACGCCGGCTACCGGGTGCCGCCCAACTACGATTCGCTGCTGGCGAAGCTGATCGTTCACGCCCGCAGCCGCGACGCGGCCGTCAGGCGCGGGCTGCGCGCCCTGGACGAGTTCGCCGTCTCGGGCCCCGAGACGACCATCCCCCTCCACCTCGCCATCCTCGAAGACGAGGAGTTCCGTCGCGGCGGCGTCACCACCCGCTTCCTGCAGGACCGGGAGCTCAAGAGCGAGGAGGGCCTCCTGCGTCTCGTCAGGAAGGAAGCGTAGGGCTTGGCCCTCCGCGTGTTAACCTCTGTGCCTCGAATTCTGCGCAGGTAAGAAGGAGTCGTGTGGCCGGAGATACCGTGAAAGAAGAGCGCCTGCAGTTTGGGGGGATGGCCCGTTGGGACGGGCTCGACCTCTTCGGCCCGAACTTCATGAGCGTCGCGTATCGCAAAGAGGGCGAGATCCACGTCAAGGTCGAGCCCTCGAACATCCCGAAGATAGAGAACCCGCTGGCGCTTCGCCTCTCCCGGTTGCCGATACTTCGCTCGGTCTTTTTCTGGGCGAGGCTCCTGATCCAGGTAGTCGGCTCCTTCTGGACCCTCGTCTTCTTCGCCGCGACGATGGCCGTGCTCTGGCTCTTCGTGCGCCTGATGGAGTTCGGTAGCGGGGGAGGCGGCCCCTTTGGCGGCCTCTTCTCCTTCTTCGCCGAGTTCCCCATACTGCCGATCCTCATCCTCTTCTTCGCCGGCATGAAGCTCTCCCCGGTCGGCCGCTACCACGGCGCCGAGCATAAGGCCGTGGCCGCGTACGAGAAGTACGGCGAGGTGACTATGCAGGGGGCGAAATCCAGCAGCCGCATCCACCCCCGCTGCGGCACCAACATCCTGGCCTACATAGTCATCGCCGCCCTCCTCGACCCGCTCATAAGCTGGTGGGCCTACGCCTTCCTCCAGTTCATCCTCATCTCCGAAGCCTGGTTCGTCTTCGGCCGGACCCGCCCCTCCATAACCATCGGCAACCTCTTCCAGAGATACCTCACGACGACGGAACCCCGCCGCGCCGAACTGGAAGTAGCCGTCGAGTCCATGAACCGGTTACTGGAGGCCGAGCAAGGCCTCGCCGGGGAGAAGCGCGTGCAGGTGCCGGCTAGGTTTTAGAGTCGCGCGACGCTTACAGGGCAGCCCCGATCCAGACTAACGGTGGTTTGTTGATTTCGGAAGAAGGATCCGATTGCGATCTGGGAGAGTCCGATATGTGGTCAAATTACAGCGCACTTACGGCGATCGAGCAAGCGTATTTCGAGCGATCCTAGCCCACGTAT
>JALZNL010000123.1 GCA_030857715.1 Actinomycetota bacterium
GCGCGGGCTACCCGCAGCCTTCTACCGGTCCTCGGTCGGATCGCGGGGCGCGTTGGCTGCGGGGCTCTTGCAGGCGACCTCGCTGCCGTTCCTCGTCGCCGCCGCGGACATCGGCGTGGAGCTGGGAGAGCTGCGTCCCGCCACCGGCGCCGCACTGGTGCTGGCCGGGCTGCTGTCGGTGCTGCTTTTCCCCCTCATCGCCCTGACGCTCCTGCGGCGGGCCAAGAACCCAGCTAAACCCGAATAACCATACAGCCCACCCTGTCAGCGTTACGCGCTTTGCGGGCGGGCTCGCCTGCTACGGGTAGATACCGTTCGCCAGTTTTCCCGTGGCCTGTTAAGCGTTCCGTAAGGAATCGGCAGGGGGCGCGTAAGGTGTTCCGCATAAGCTGTTATTTGAAGGATTGATTCAGGGGCGTAGAGACGGAGGAGAGGAGCATGTAAGAAGAATTCGCCGGCAGGGCCGGTCATCAGTGGGGCTGTTCAAAAGCAAAGTCCGGAAGAATTTCGGGCAAGAGGAGACGGTAAGTTGAGGAAATTAATGGTGCTGGCAACGGTGCTGGCGATGGCGCTGGTGGTGGCCTCCCCGGCCATGGCGAACACTTCGGGTATCGCCGGAGACGTTGACGGCGGCTTCGGCAACAACGGGTTCGGCAACAACGGGTTCGACGACGACTTCGTGTTCGTGAACGCCTCCCAGGAGCAGTTCGCGCTCCAGGTTAGCACGGGGGACGCCATCGCCACCGGCGACGGGAGCTTGGCGTTCTCCTCGGTCGACCAGTCGGTGGACCAGAGCCAGTTCAACGCCCACTTCGACGGCGACTCGGACGACGACGGCATCTTCGACGAGTTCGACTTCGTGATCCTGGTCGGCGATTTCGACAACAACGGCATCGTGGACGACTTCGAGTTCTAGTCCGGCCGAACAAGTGTACGGAAGCGGGGCTATACGCCCCGCTTCCGCGTGCCGTCGGCCGCTCTCGATCCCGCCGGCCGTCGCCCTCCTCGACCGGCGGTCTTTTCGTCTACCCCGGGTGCCGGGCATCGGTGCCGGTTAAACGGGAGTTAATCCTTTCGTAAGGGATTGGTAACGGCGCGGAGCGCGGGGGTCGCGCTCCTGTTCCTCGCCGGTTCCCTGGCGATCACAATCGTGGCCTCCGCGACCTTGTTGGGCGTGCCGTCCGGCGAGGTTCCCGAACTAGCGTGGGTCCTCGCCGGCGTGGGCGCCGGCGTCGGGTCGCTGGCGCTGCTGCTTACGCGGCCCGCCGTGCTCGGACGCATCGGCGGGGTGCGGGGACAGCTCGTGGGTTTCGGCCTGGTCAGCAATTTGCTGCCGCTCGGCATGGTAACGGCCGGCGCCGTGGCGATGTTTATCTCGCCCCGCGACCTCTCGATCCTGCTGACCATGCTGCTCTTCGTCTCGCTGCTGGCGGTTGGTCTTAGCCTGCGCGAGGCCACGCCGATAGCGCGGCGCATCGAGCTCGTGCGGGAGGGAACGGCACGACTCGCGAGCGGAGAGTTCGAGAGAGAGCTCCCCGTCGAAGGCCGCGACGAGATCGCCGGGCTCGCCGAGGATTTCAACCGCATGGCCCGGGCACTCAAGGAAGCGAGGGCGAGAGAGCGCGGGCTCGAGCAGGCGCGACGAGACCTTATCGCCGCCGTCTCCCACGACCTGCGCACGCCGCTGGCCGCCGTGCTGGCCCTGATCGAAGCGGTGGCCGACGGCGTCGTCGACCCGGAGACCGAGACCCGCTACCTGCGTTCGTCCCGGGGCGAGCTCGTAAATCTCGGCCGGCTCGTAGACGACCTCTTCGAGCTCGTGCAGATCGACGCCGGCGTGCTGCGGGTCGACCTGGAGCGGGCCTCGCTCCGGGACCTGATCTCCGACACCCTTGCGAGCTTCCGGCCCCAGGCGGAGGGGCGGGGCGTCCGGCTCGTCGGGGAGGTCTCGACCGACGTGGACCCGGTGCTGATGGACCTCCCCAGGATGCAACGCGTGCTCCACAACCTCCTCTCCAACGCCTTGCGCCACACCCCGTCCGGCGGCACGATCTTCTTGCGTGCGGAGCCGCGGGCGGAACCTGGAGGGGAGATGGTGCAGGTAGAGGTAACCGACACGGGCGAAGGGATCGAACCAGAAGATCTGTCACACATCTTCGAGCGTTCGTTCCGGGGAGAAGGGTCGCGGGCGCGTTCGGGGATCGAAGACGCCCCCAGGGCCGGCCTGGGCCTGGCGATCTCGCGCGGCCTCGTCGAGGCGCACGGCGGCGCGATCGGCGTCGAGAGCGAGTTCGGCAGAGGCACGCGCTTCCACTTCACGCTGCGCCGGAGGTGAAGCCCCTGACACCCCACGCCGGTCCACCGACCCCAAAGGCCGGAAGACGGTGAACAGGTACGCGCGACGGTAGGGCTTCTGGCCGGGGTGGCGAGCGGATGCTGTACGGTGCAACCCTGGGATGGGTGGCCGTATCACCCGTACAACAACTCGTCGAGGGCCCTGCCTTGCGCGTCGGCCGGCGGGCGCACGCCCAGCAGGGCGGCGATGGTCGGCGCCACGTCGACGAGCCCGGCGTCTTTGGGGGTGGCGCCCGTCCGGACGCCTGCGCCCGAGATCAGGAGCGGCACCCGCATCTCCAGGGTGCTCCCGTGGGCGCCCCGGGACGCTCCTTCTTCCGGCTCCGCAAGCCCGAAGCCCCACGGCGCCCTGGCCTCGACGATAAAGTCGCCGAGCTTGTCGCCGGCGCGTAAGGCTTTGAGATCGGCCGCGTCGAGGACCTGGGAGATCTGGGGCAGCCGTTCGAGAATTTTCCGGACCTCCGCCCGCTTCCCGGGCGTCGCCGACCGGCCCCGCACGGTGACGTCCATTATCCGGCCCGCGCTCTTGACGAGGACGATCTCGGTGTCAGGAGAAGGCGCGCGTCCCGGGGGCACGATCTCCACGCCGCGGCCGAGGTCTGGCGTCGCGGCGAGCCCCTCCGCGAAGGAGCGTTCCCAGGAGGTCATGCCGTGGTCGGAGGTGAGGATGAAGGCCGTCCGCTCGTAGATGCCGACCTCTCTCGCCGTCTGAACGAGCCGGCCGAGCTGCCGGTCGAGTTGGGCGATCAGCGACCCGATGTTCGGGCTCTCGGTGCCCTCCAGGTGGCCGAAGGCGTCGAGGTCCGGGCCGTAGACGGCGAGGAAGTCGGGGATCTTCGGCACGGCGACCATCTCGCCGCCGGAGTCCACGGGCCTCCGGTTGAGGATCTCGACGGCCGCGTCCACCCGCTGCTCGAAGAGCCCGCCGGGCCGGACGTAGAGGTGCTCGGGGTCCCCGTAGGAGGCGCCGTGGTCCTCCACCATGTACCACTGCACCGCCGCGGTCGTCCGGCCTTCGGCGGCCAGCGCCTGGGTGATGGTCTCGGCGGCCAAAAACCGGGTCTCTCCCACGACCTCGCCGGCCTCGTCGTCGAAGTAGTAGGCGGCGTTGCCGTGCGTCTCCGGGTAGGCGCCGGTGGACATGGAGGCCCGCGCGGGGTTGGAGATGGTTGGGTAGATGCCGTCGGCGACGGAGAGGCTTCCCCGGCCCGCCAGGGCGTCGATGTTGGGGGTCGGCGCCCGGCCGAGGTAGTCCGGGTCAAAGCCGTCCCAGTCCACCAGGATCACGTGCTCCGGGCGTCCGGTCTGGGGCCCGGCCTCCGGGCGGCGCGAGAGCAGCCACGCGGGCACTGAGGCCGCCACGACCGTGGCCCCCGCCCCCGCAAGCAACCCGCGCCTGGAGATGTTCACCAGCGCACCTTCGCCGGCCAGAAGCCTATGGGCCCCACGAGAAGCACCAGGGCGGGGACGAGGAGCGTCCGGATCACGAAGGCGTCCAGGAGTACGCCGAGGGCCACCGCCGTCCCGACCTGGAAGAAGTCTTGCAGGGGGATGAGGGTCAGCGCGAGGAAGGAGGCCGCCAGCGTGAGCCCGGCGGCGTTGATGGTGGGGCCGGTCCGCGCCAGGGCTGCGGGCACGGCCTCCTTCAGGGGTCTCCTCCCGGCCTCCTCCCGCACGGCGGCCATGATGAAGATGTTGTAGTCGCTCCCAAGGGCGACCAGGAGTAGGAACAACGTGAAGGGCACGTAGTAGACGACCCCGTCCTGCCCGAGGACGTTCTGAAAGAGGACCGTGCAGACGCCCAGGGTGGCGGCGAAGCTCAAGACGGTCGAACCGAGCAGGTAGATCGGGGCCACTGGGGTTCGCAGGAGCAGGGCGAGCACGACGAACGAGACCGCGAAGAGCAACGGCGCCACGGTTTCGAGGTCCGTCCCCGAGGTATCCCGGGCCGCCGCGGAGAGGGCCGTCTGCCCCCCGACCACCCCGGTCGCGTCCCCGAGACCCGCCCGCTCCAGCAGCGCCGGCAGCCTGTCCTGCAAGCGCTCGGCCTGGTCCAGCGCCTCGGACGAGAAAGGGGGGCCGTAGGAGACCAGCAGCACGCGGGCCGCCGATCCGTCCGGGCTTACGAAGTCTATCTCGGGGACGCGCCCCGCGTACTGGGGCCCGAAGGTCAACGCCGACCCGCCCGCGTCCAGTAGCTCCGCCTGCAGCCCGTTCTGAAACCGCAGCAGTTCTTCGTCCCTCTCGTCCAGATCCTCACCCTGCACCAACACGTTGACCGGCGCCAAAACGCCCCCTGGAAACTCCCCGGTCAGCTCCTCGTAACCGCGCACGGAAGTCGCCTCCCCGGGCAGGTTCGCCAGCTGGTCGAAGCCGACCCTAAGACCGAGGCTACCCGCGGCGGCGAAGACCAGGCCGACGACGAGGACGCCAACGACCAGGCCCGGTCGTCGGAGGAACGCGGGCCGCGGCCGGTCTCGTCGCCCGGCCGGTCTTCTCTCGCCGAAGGCCGCCTGGCCGAGGATGGCGAGTAGGGCAGGGACGAGCGTCAGGGTGACGACGAAAACGATGCACAGGGCGAGGGCGAGACCCGGTCCCAGGGCCCGGTAGAGGCCCAGCTCCGCCAGAACCAGCAAGGCGAAGGCGGCGATCAAGACCGCCGCCGAGGAGAGTAGGATCCCCCCGACCTTCTCGACCCCGAGCCGGGCTGCTTCGAGGCGCCCGGTCCCCTCTTCCAGCGCCTGCCGGGTCCTGGAGAGCAAGAACAGGGCGTAATCCGTCCCGACGCCGAAGAGCAAGACGACGATTATCGGCTCGATCTGCGCTGGTACGCTCGTTCCTTGCTCGGACGCTACCCAGCCCAGGACGCGAAGCGTCAAGAACGTCGCGAGCCCGATGCTGACCAGCGGAACCAGCGGCGCGACGAGCGAGCGGTAGGTCAGGGCGACGACCAGGAAGATGGCGAGCGTCGTGACGACCGTGACCAACCCAAGGTTTCCCTCGATGGCGACTTTGGTATCGTACTGGACCAGCCTGATGCCCGTGACCGAGGTCAGCAGCGGGCCGGGGGCATCCAGGTCTTCCCGGATCTCCCGGACATTATTCGCGACCTCGGTAAGACGTGTCCCCCGCTCGAAGTAGAGCAGGACGGGCAGCGCTTTGCCGCCGAGCAGACCCAGATCCACCCTCGTGGGATTCGAGGTGTTCTGGGCGGCGAGCGGCACCGCCCGCAGCAGGCCGTAAGACCGCCCGGGTCCATTGTTCAGGCGTTGGACCCCGCCCCTCATCTCTTCCAGGTCGGCCCCGCTAAAGCCTTCGGGGTTCGAGTAGACGAGTATGGCCGGCGCCTCGACCGACCCCGACAGGCCATCGGCCCGGGACTCGGCCCTGGACGCGGGTGCTGACTCCGGCACCACGTCCGAGAGGCTGCTGCTCGTGCTGTCGCCGAGCGGCGGCAGGTAGAGGTAAGCGGCCACCGCCACCACCGCCCAGAAGAGCACCACCGCGAAGCGGAGCCTGACCAAGAGCCACCCGAGCATGCCGAAGAAGCCTCTGGGACGCATCAGGGGAGTCTACACCCCTGGGGTGAGAGAACGGCGGGCCACGACGGGCTTTGCGGGCCGTTTAGAGTTTTGTAAGAAGCCGTTAAGAAGTTTGTAATTTTAGTCTCGTATCCTGAAATAGACAGAAAAGGGGCCGGGATAGGAGACTTCGCATGAGGTACGTACTGGTCTTGATCACGCTGGCGCTGGCATCATTATCGGTGGCGTGCGATACGAGTACCACCGCCTCGACGGGGTCCGGGGCGGAAGAGGAGAAGATCACGGCGTCTCCGGCGAAAGACCCCCGGCTCGTCCTGGGCGACACGGCGACCACCGCGAAGAACGGGACGACGTTGACCGTGATCTCTTACGAGTCGCCCTCGATGGTGAAAGGCGCGATGCCCGAGCGGGGCTTCGAGTTCTCGGCCATCGAGGTGAAAGGATGCGCCGGACCGAATTCGGAGAACAGCCTGATGCAGATAGGCCCGGGCGCCTTCGCCATGCGGCTGCCGGACGGGACCCGCTTGCAGCCGGAGGGGTTCGGCGAGGAGGCGAAGGTCAAGGAGCCCGCGCTACAAAGCATGAACCCCCTGCCGGACGAGTGCGGACGGGGTTTCGTCACCTTCCAGACACCGACTGGCGAACGGCCGGAGCTCGTGCTCTACGACGAGGAGTTCGTCCTGAAAAACTCCATCGCCTGGAAGGTACCGGAGAGACGTTGACGCTCGCGGACGGCGCCGTTTAAATGTTCCGCAAGAGATCGGCAAGGGTGCGCAAGAATCCCCGCGTAGATCGAGGGCAAGAGACGAGATATAGAGGGGCCGCTTCGGTCGGATGAAACCCAGGAGGAGACTACTATCGTGGAGCCAAGCGTGGACCATCGCTCCGGGCACGGCCCGCGGTCCGTGGCCCTGGTCCACCGCTCCATGACGAGCCGCAGCCCGCTCCGCCAACCGGCACCGATAGGCGAACCGGTCGGGCGACGCGCCTCTCTGGCTGGCGGCATCCGCAAGCTCTACAACGACTCGCCCCCCTACGACGGCATGGGGTACACGGGGGCCGACATCCAGCCCTCTACAGCGTCACCAAGAAAATCATTGACCCGTACCCGGCGTGAAGCGCCGACCGTGAGTTCGAGGGGTTTCCGTTGAATCGG
>JALZNL010000662.1 GCA_030857715.1 Actinomycetota bacterium
CTGGATATGGGTGAGCTCGAAGAGCAGCGCCGCCAAGAAGAGCAGGGAACAGAGGAGATGACGCTCATGGAGTGGTAGAGGAGGGATAGGGCTTGGAGGAAATTACAGAAACTCCGGGACTTGACCTGACGAAAGTCCGTAGGGACAGAAGTACAGAGGCTGCCGTGTATAGAGCTTCCGCCAATAGGCGAGTAGCGTATGTGCCAAGGCGCGTTACGAGGGCTGTTCGATCACTTCGAGAGTTGCCAAGTGCGAAAAGTTGCTAGCCTATTGGCGCGGCCTCGTAGAGATCTGCGCGATCATAGATGGTGCTGTAACGTGCACGATACTCTGACATGAGTCTGGCCGGCACATGCTCGTGACGCACGTAGGGCGGGTTGCCAACAACGTGAGTGAAGTTCCATGGCAACTCCACAAGAAGGAAGTCGCCTTCGATAAGCCATTCCGCGAGAAGCTGGTGCGCATCTTGTTCGGATGCTCCGTGCGCGCGGAGCAAGGCGAGTAATTCGACGCGAACCTTTTGGATACTGTCGTGATGGAGTTCGACAGCCCGGATCGCTCCGGACAGGTCTTTGACCATATCGACTCGTTTCTCGCACCAGTGGCTGTAAGCATTGAGAAGTCTGTCTGCGACGGGCAGAAGGAAGTCTCCATTGCCAAACGCTGGCTCCAGAAGACCGAACTCGTGCAAGGGCTGATCTGTAGTGTATCCAGACAAGTCCAAGATGAACTCCACGATCTCGGATCGAGTGAACACCGCGCCCCTCTCCTGGGCCGTGCTTCGCGCGAAATCGCCGACGATGTCCGAGAGGTCGAAGATCGGTAAAGGCTCTTGTTGGGTCATCTCTACCTGAGGCTCCGCATCTCTTGTCTCGGTCAACCGGTCATCATGTGATCGACACCCTTTGCCCGGTAGTGTAGGTCCTTTAGTAGTCTTTGGGCCAGAAGCATCCTCAGACAGCGAGCCTGGTGTCTTGTGTACTTGTAATACTGACCTAATCCCTCATCCGGTCCAACCCAGAAAGTATCTGAGAGGACTCGCGCCTCCTCGCCGGGCGGTTGCCGCGGGTGAGGTTCCAGCGGAAGTTCTTGTATGGGTCGGCGGCGCCGTGGCCCGTGCGGTGGGCTGCCTGGATGGCGTCGAGGGCCTCGTAGACCTGCTCCTCGGGGACGCCTTCTATGTCGCCGCGGATGGCGGTTATGGCCGGCGGTTTGCCTGTCTTTATGAGGCCGCGCATGACGGCTAAGACGGAGGTCGCGGCGTCGCCCTTGCGCTCGCCGAAGATGTCGGTGCCCTGCTTGCCCATGAGGACCATCGGGCGCGGGAAGGTGCCGAAGACGGGGACGGCGTAGTGGGCGTGGCGGAGGAGGAGGCGGCCTTTTTCGAGCTGGAGGAGCTCCTCGCGGGTGGTGCCGGAGAAGGAACGGTAGCTGGAGTTGGTTAGCTCCTCGTCGCCGATGCGGCCGTAGAGGCTTGTGGCGGCGTTGCCGACCACCTCGTCGTCTACCTTGGAGCGGAACTGCTGGGCGCCGAAGAGGGTGAGGTTGAGGTGGCGTCCGCGGGCCGAGATGTCAACGAGGGTGTCCTTGAGGCTGCTGGTTTTGGAGCCGGAGGGGGCGTATTTGTTTAGCTCGTCGACGAAGATGACGAGCTTGTCTACGCCGAGGCGGCCCTGCTCGGCCATCTCCCAGACGCTGTTTATGACCTTGGTGACGACGAGGTCCTGGGGGACGCCCGCCAGGTGCGAGATGTCCACGACACGCATCTCGCGGTCCTCGAACGGGCCGTCCACCTGCGGCGAGTCGCCGTACTCGACCCGGCCGTGGACGAGGAGGCCTGCGCACTTGCTCGGCAAAACGCCGAAGCGGTTGCGGACCTTGGCTATGGTCGCCTGGTGGTGGCCGTTCCAGTAGGAGCTGTTGTCGTTCTCCTCGAAGTACTCGAAGGCCTCGTCCAGCTGGGAGTGGAAGCCGCGCATGGTACGGACCGGGACGGACCTGAGGTACTCGACGAACCCCTTGAACTTGTCGTCGTAGTCCGTCGGGTCGAAGATGCGGCCGGCGTGGGGGAGCACGTCTTCGAGGTCCCACACGATGGGGTGGACGCACGTATCTTCGCCGCGGGCGTTGCGCAGGGTGTTGAGG
>JALZNL010000124.1 GCA_030857715.1 Actinomycetota bacterium
CGGTCAGGGTGTCCTCGGACATCTTCTGCATCACGTCGAAGACGTGATCGTTCTCGCACTTGTACTCGTAGATCGGCATCCGGCCTCCATCTGGCAGCTCGCAACCAGGGAATTATACCGCCCGGGGGATGTTTGGTCCGCCGCTACTCGGGCCGGCGGTGTGGGTCGAGCTCGCCGGAGTCGAAGTCCTGCCTCATGTTCTCGTGGGCCGATTCGAGGAGCTTCGGGTTCTGCAGAATCTCCTCGACCTCGGCCGACGAGGCGTTGCGCCGCACGTACTCCTCCTGCGTCACCTCGCGCAGGCTGGCGCCCTCCCCGATCCTGTGCACGATGTACCCGATGACCCTCTCCTCCCGCGCGGAGCGTTTGTTCGTGCTGAACAAACGCTGCCAGAAAGACTGTTTCTTCTGTTCCTCGGCCATGCTCGTACTCCTCTCGCCCCGTTTCGGGAACAGCGCCCGCCGTAGTCTCCAGTATAGCGAGTCGCGACGCCCCGCAGCAAAAGCTACGCCCTCCACCCAGCCCTCGGTCATTCCCCGCCCGTATCCTCGTCGCTGACCTCGACCACCATCCGCCCGCCGATCGGGTTCGTGAGCACTTTGCCGTCGTCCGGACCGACGAAGATGCCCCCGCCTTGGCCCCTCACGTCCGCGCTCCTTCCTCACTTGTACGCGACTAAGGCATCAAGAAATCGGAGGAGGTCCAGTGCATCCCCCAAACGCGCTAGTTCTATGCCTGTTTATCGAGCGTGGTAGGCGTCACTCAGGCTCCAACCCCTCCGTTTTACTCGCAGAACTGCGGTTATTACGTATTCGAGGAGGGCGTCCTTGGAATGGCGAACATCAAGCGCCGGTCGCGAGGTCCTCCAGTGTCGCCCCCGCAACCCGGTACACCGTCCAGTCGTCCATCGGCTCCGCCCCGACGACGCGATAGAACCTTATCGCCGGCTAGTTCCAGTCCAGAACCCACCATTCCAGGCACCCGCGTCTCTTCGCCAGGCGCGCCTGGCGCGCTAGGTGGTCCAGTACTTCCCTACTCCCCAATCCCGTTCTTTCGTATACTGTCCGGATACGCAGGAGTCGCGTGACTTCCCGCCCCGTCGAAAAGGGACAGAGGGCATGGCACAACGGCAAACCTCTCCTCAAAGCGGAGAACCCGAGGCGGTTCGGGTCTGGTTGCTGGGCGGCTTTCGGGCATTGGTAGGGTTCCGGGTCGTCGAAGCAACTAGCTGGCGGATCAGGAAGGCGGCGACGCTAGTCAAGCTCCTCGCCCTCGCGCCGGGTCACAGGCTGCATCGGGAGCAGGTCACGAACCTGCTCTGGCCGGATCTAGGCACGAAGTCCGCGACCAACAACCTGCACCGCGTCCTCCACTTCGCCCGCGCGTTGCTCGAATCCACCCCGGCGGACGCGGCTTTCCGCCACCTGGCGCTGCAGGGAGATACGCTCGCCCTGTGTCCAGACGGGCTACTTTGGGTCGACGTCGAAGCCTTTGAGGAGGCCGCCGCCACAGCTCGTCGCAGCCGGGAGCCTATGGCATACCGGGCGGCCATCGAACTGTACGAAGGCGAGCTCTTGCCCGAGGACCGCTACGAGGAGTGGACGGAGGAGAAGCGGGAGGCGCTGCGACGGTTGTATCTCGCGCTGCTCGTCGAGCTGGCCGGGCTCCACAAGGAGCGCGAGGAATACGAGCCGGCCGTCGAAGCCCTCCGGCGGGTGGTGTCAGAAGAGCCGACCGCGGAGGAAGCGCACGTCGGCCTGATGCGCGTCTATGCGATCTCCGGTCAGCACCACGAAGCGGTCCTTCAATACGGGCAGCTTCGGGACGCCCTCTCCCGGAAACTCGACACGGAGCCCGCGGGCGCCAGTAGACGGCTGTACGAGGAGATACGGTCCGGGAGGTTCCAGACGGGTCTTTCACCCTCCGTCGGTCGTCCATCGGAGGAGCCCACTGGCTCCTCGCGGCACAACCTGCCGGCCTCCCTGACCAGCTTCGTGGGCCGGGAGCGCGCGTTGCTGGAAGCCAGGCGGCTGCTTTCGATGACACATCTCTTGACCCTGAACGGTGCGGGTGGCTGTGGCAAGACGCGGCTCGCGTTGGAGGTGGCCGCAGACCTTGTGGGCGCTTACAGGGACGGGGTGTGGCTCGTGGAGCTGGCGCCGCTGGCGGACCCCGAGCTGGTATCCCAGGCGGTGGCCGCGGCGCTCGGCGCGAGCAACCGGACCGTCCGCTCGCGCAGACGCTCTCGGCCCATCTAAGGTCAGGGCAAACGCTTCTGGTCTTAGACAACTGCGAGCATCTCGTGGACGCCGCGGCGCACCTGGCGGAGGAGCTGCTAAGAGCCTGTCCGAAACTGCGCATCCTCGCCACCAGCCGGGAACCCCTTCGCGTCCCCGGAGAAGCCCTCTGGCCGGTGCCGCCCCTCTCCCTGCCGGATGTGGATCAGGCATCCACCACCGAGAGCCTGATGCGCTACGAAGCGGTGCGGCTCTTCGTGGACCGCGCCCGCTCGAGGCTGCCCGCCTTCGAGTTGACCGACGAGAACGCAGAAGTGGTGGCGCGAGTGTGCCGCAAACTCGATGGGGTACCCCTGGCCATAGAGCTGGCTACGGCGCGGCTCGGGACGCTGGCGGTGGAGCAGATCGCCGAGCGCCTCGAAGATTCCCTCAAGTTGCTGACCGGCGGCAACCGGACGGCCGAACCCCGCCAGCAGACGCTGCGAGCGGCGCTGGACTGGAGCCACGACCTGCTGAGCGAGGCCGAACAAGTGCTGCTCCGCAGGCTCTCGGTCTTCGCCGGAGGTTGGACGCTGGAGGCGGCGGAAGAGGTGTGCTGGGGATACGGCATCGAGAAGGACGCCGTCCTCGACCTACTCTCGCGACTGGTGGACAAATCGCTGGTGGTGGCCGCGGCTGCGTCGGGCGTCGACGGTGCGCCGCGGTACAGGATGCTGGAGCCCATCCGGCAGTACTGCCGGGAACGTCTGGAAGAGAGCGGGGAGACGGAGCGGGTCCGGGAGCGGCAGGCCAGGTATTTCCTGACGCTCGCGGAGGAGGAGGATCCGGAAGAAGCAGAGCCCGAATTGAGGGGATCGCGCTCGATAGCGTGGCTGGAGCGGATGGAGACCGAACGCGGCAACATCAGGGCGGCCCTCGATTGGTCGCTCGACGAGGACGCGCGAGCCGACGGACGCGCGGAGCTAGGATTGCGGCTGGCGGTCGCGCTGTGGTGGTACTGGCAGACGCACGACTACCTGGTCGAGGGGCGAAGGTGCCTGGAGAGAGCCTCCTCCGCGGAGAGCAACCCTGGCACGACCTCCTGGAGGGCGCGGGCGCTGGTCGCGGCCGGCTGGATAGCGCAACTACAGGCGGATTACGGTGAGATGAGGGCAATGGTAGAGGAGGGGGTGGCCCTCTACCGGGAGCTGGGAGACAGGGAGGGCATCGCAACAGGCCTCATCGACCTCGCTTTCGCCGCAGTGCTCGGGGAGCAGCACGATATACCCCTGCCGGCCGTGCTCGAAGAGATCGAAGAGCTAAAGCCGGAGCTGAGGAACCCGAGTACGATCGCCCACCTGCTCGTCCTTGAAGGCCTGGTAGCGGGCTCCCGAGGCGATCTGGAGCTTTCGGCGAAGCTGCACGGGGAGGCCCTCGAGTTGTTCCGTGGGCTCCGGGACATGCAGGGCATCTTCATGTGCGTGGGCCACCTCGGCATCATGGCGTGGGTCCAGGGCGACCACGAGAGGGCCGTCCCACTGTTGTGGGAGGGCCTGCGACTGGGGTGGGAGGCCGACTACAAGGTCATGCTCCAGGTAAGCCTCTACGGCCTTGCGGGCGTCGCCACCCGACTGGAGCAGCCGGTCCGCGCGGCGCGGCTGTGGGGCGCCGTGGAGAACATGCAGGAGGATTACAGCCTGCATATCGCGCCCATGGCACACTCTTTCACCGACTACGAGGGCCACCTGAGCCTCGCGCGCTCGCAGCTTGGCGATGAGGAGACGTTCGCGGCGGCGTGGGCCGAGGGCAAGGCGATGTCGCTGGAGCAGGCCATCGATTACGGGCTGGGCACGGAAGAGCCAGCCCCGCCGGCTACCCCCGGGGCCCACATGGAATCGGACAGATCCCCGGCTACCCTCACGAGGCGCGAGCGGGAGGTGGCCGACCTGATCGGGCAAGGGTTCTCCAACCACCGGATAGCGGCGGAGCTCGGCATAACCGGACGCACCGTCGAGACCCACGTCTCCAGGATCCTTCGAAAACTCGGGATCCGCTCCCGGACTCAGATCGCCACCTGGGTAATAGAGCAACCGTAGGGTCGGGTCCCAACCACGCCCCTCTCCGCGAATAAACGCCACCACCCGGACGCTTCTACGCGTGGCCAACGAAGCGATTCCTACAGTAGTCCGAAAATAGTACCCGAAAAGCTACGCGAATCCTCAGAACTACGTGTTTCCACGTACGAAACCGCCCCTCGCGCGAAGTGAGCGGTAAGAGCCGACTGTTACCGTTCGTTTCGTGGCTATCGAGCAATAAAAAAAGAGGTGGCAGCGGGCATACGACCTCGACGTGATTTGCAATGGTGACCCTGGCCCCTGCGATAACGGCGATAGCGTGAACCCCGCTACCTGTCCCGCGCAGCAGGCCCGGAAGTCGGCGGGTATGTCCAACGACCCACGACCACCACTAACGAGGAGCAAGCGAGATGAGATGCACGGCGACGATCCGCAGGCTGACTCTCCTGGCGGCTACGGCGCTGGCTATGGTGGCCTTCGCCTCCCCGGCGTGGGCCGCGACCTTCACCGTGGACAGGGGCGACGACCCTGGCGTGATCGTCACATGTACGCCAGACCCCGACGACTGTTCGCTGCGGCAGGCGATCAGCTCCGCGAACGCCGCGCCGGGTGCCGACACGATCGACTTCGCCTCCGGGATCAGTACGATCACGTTGACCGCCACCGGGATCGACAATAACAACACGGCCGGCGACCTGGACATCAAGGACGACCTCACCATCAACGGCGGCTCTTCCGGTGTGATCATCGAAGGCGGCCCCGCATGGAACGAGCGCGTGATAGATATTATCGGCGCCGCGACGACCAGTGACAGTACCGACGTGATCATCACAGACGCGACGATCCGGAAGGGTAACGCGATCTTCGGCATCGGCAACTCGGGGGGCAGCTTCGGTGGCGGCATCCGCGTGAACGCCCAAGCCACCTTGGGCGACGTCGCCTCGCTGACCCTCAGGCGAAGCACCGTGACCGAAAACCACGCGGATCAGCTCGGAGGCGGCATCTACGACGAGTTCGAGAGCGACATCACGCTGGATAACTCCACCGTGAGCAACAACACCTCGGGCGGCAGCGGCGGCATCCACGTGAGGGGCAGCCTGACGACGACGAACAGCACCATCAGCGGCAACGAGGGTGACGTTCAGGGGGGTGGTATCGCGGCCACCTGCGGCACGACGGTGACGATGACGGGCAGCGCCGTCATCGGCAACACGGCCAAAGTCGGCGGCAGCAGCGCAGGCGGCGGCGGAATCTACATGCTCTGCGCGACCGTGACGCTCGCGGGCAGCACCGTCAGCGGCAATACCGCCGAGGGAGGAACCACCAGCGCGGGCCTCGGGGGTGGCATCTACGCGGACTCCGGCACGCTGGACCTGACGAACACCACCGTGAGCGGCAACACCGCCCAGAGCGGCGACAGCTTGGACGCCGACGGCGAGGGCGGCGGCGTCTACACCCTCGGCGGCGCGGTGACGCTCGCCAACGGCACCGTCGCCTTCAACACCGCCGGGGCCGCCGGGACCGGAGGCGCCGGCGGCGGCGTCTTCGTCTCCAATCAATCCACGGGCTCGTTCACCTTCCGCAATTCCATCCTCGCCCGCAACAACGCGGACCTCCAATCGGAGGACCTCGCGGGCGCGGGCACGCTCTCCAGCCAGGGGTACAACCTTCTCGGCGAGAGCCCCGGCAGCATCCTCGCCCCTACGGACATCGTAGACCCGAACCCCCTCCTCGGCCCGCTCGCGGACAACGGCGGCTCCACGCAGACGCATGCCCTCCAGACCGGAAGCCCGGCCATAGACGCCGCCAACCCGGCACCGCCGGGCGACCCTGCCCCCGCCTGTGAGGCGGCCGACCAGCGCGGCGTAACGCGCCCGCAAGGTACGACCTGCGACATCGGCGCCTTCGAGAAGGCGGCGGGCGGAGGAGGCGGCGGTCCCGCCATGACGATCAACGACGTGGGCATCAGAGAGGGCAACGGGGGATTCAAGAACGCCGTCTTTACCGTAACGCTCGACGCCTCCTCCGTCCAGCAGGTCACCGTGGACTACGCGACCGCCAACGGCTCCGCGAAAGCCCCGGCCGACTACACCGCCACGGGCGGCACGCTCACCTTCACCCCGGGTCAGACGACGAGGACGATCTCCGTACCGGTCAGGGGCGACAGGCGCGACGAGCGCAACGAGGCGTTCTTCGTCGACCTCTCCAATGCTACCAACGCGTCGATCGCGGACGGGCAGGGGCGGGCGACGATCCGGGACAACGACCGATGAGAGAGATGATTCGAACGCCGGTGATCGGGCTGACCGTCCTGGCGGTGACGGCGTTGGCCATGGTGATTTCCGCCTCCCCGGCGTGGGCCGCGACCTTCACGGTGGATACGGCCGGCGATCCCATTCCGGTGGCCGGCGCTGGCGCCTGCACCGCTGCCCTCAACGACTGTTCGCTGCGTGGGGCCATAGAGAAGTCCAACGCCACCGGGCAGGCCGACACGATCAAGTTCGTAGCGGACTTCGCGGAGTCGCAGCACACCATTACCCTCAGGGCCCCGCTCACGACCGGGGACGCCGCCGCCGACGAAATTACGATAAACGGTCCAGGCCAAAGCCTCCTCGCCGTGAAGCAAAGCGTGCAGCTGCGGGTTTTCCAGATCTTCAGCGGGTCGAAGGCCACGATCAAGGGGATCACGATCAGCGGCGGGAGGTCTCCGAACAACGCCGGGGGCATCCTCAACAACCCCGGAGCCGTCCTCACGCT
>JALZNL010000663.1 GCA_030857715.1 Actinomycetota bacterium
CAAGGCCACCTGGATGCGCCGCAACGGCATCCCCGGTATGGGCGGCTGGTTCACCAGCAAGGAGATGGCCGGCGGCGGCCCCCTCATAGACCTCGGCGTCCACATGATCGACATGGCCCTCTACCTCATGGGCGAGCCCCAGGTAGAGAGCGTGAGCTGCGCCACCTACGCCGAGCTTGGCCCGCAAGGACGCGGCGGCTGGACCGGCGTCGGCGTCATGACCGGCGACAACGCCTACGAGGTCGAGGACCTCGCCACCTCATTCATACGCCTCTCCGGAGGCGCCACGCTGAACCTGGAGGTTGGCTGGGCCGTCTACCGTGAGTCGAGCGACGATTTCGGCGTAACGCTCTACGGCACCGACGGCGGCGCGGAGATGAAGGTCAAGAACTACGGCACCCGCGACACCGTCCGCATCTATACCGACGTGGCCGGCGTGCCGGCCATGGTCCTGCCCGAGATAGAGCCGCGCGAGGGGCATCTCGCCGTCGTCCGGCGCTTCGTGGAGACCATCCGCGGCGGCAGCTGGGAGAGACAGTTTGGCGAAGACGGCCTGGACCGGGCCCGCATCATAGACGCCTGCTACGCTTCCGCCCTGCAGAACCGCGAGGTTTCATTGCGGGAGGTCGTCGAGGAAGAAGCCGTGTAGGGAGGTTTCAGGTATCAGGTTTCAGGTATCAGGAAAAGAAAGAGCCGGCAGGCTGACGCTTGGAACGTTCTACGCGTCTATCTTCCCGAGCTCGTGGTCTGGAGAGAGGTGGGTAGGACGAAGGTAGAGGCTTACTGGACCGCGTACCTGCAGACGGTGCCGGCGGACTCGCCCGCGCGCGATGAAGGGTACGAGGCGTGGTCTTTTGGGGAGGGGCAGGAGATGGCGGACAGGCTTGGGGGTCTGGTCCTGGACGGCCTGAAAACTGCGACGTGCTCGGCGCTGTGGGAACTGGAGGCCGAGGGCGGGCAGATGCCCCGGGCCGGCGAGAAGTCCATCATCCTGGATGGAAGAGGCGAACCCTTGTGCGTCATAGAGACGACGGAGGTGGAGGTCCGCCGCTTCGACGAAGTGGACGGGACCTTCGCCCGCGACGAGGGTGAGGGGGACCGCTCGCTGGCATACTGGCGCGAGGCGCACCGGCGATTCTTCGCGGGGACGCTGCCGGAGATCGGACGTCGGTTTTCCGAGGGAATGCCGCTCGTGTGCGAGCGGTTTCGTGTGATCCACGAACAAAGTCGACGCTTCTGATCGGAGGAGAGATGAACTTTCCGGAGGACTTCCTGTGGGGTGCTGCGACGGCCTCCTACCAGATCGAGGGCGCCGTGGGCGAGGACGGGCGGGGCGCTTCTATCTGGGACACGTTCTCCCACACGCCAGGCAAGGTGCTGCACGGCGACACCGGCGACATAGCCTGCGATCACTACCATCGCCTCGAAGAGGACCTCGACCTGATGGCGGAGATCGGCCTGAAGGCGTACCGCTTCTCCGTGGCCTGGCCCCGCATACAGCCGGACGGGAGCGGGCCGGCGAACGGGAAGGGCCTGGACTTCTACCGACGCCTGGTAGACGGTCTCAGGCAACGCTCCATCGAGCCGATGCTCACGCTCTACCACTGGGACCTGCCGCAGGCGCTCCAGGACCGGGGCGGCTGGACGAGCCGGGAGACGAGTGAGCGGTTCGCGGAGTATGCGGAAGTCGTCTATGGGGCGTTCTCGGATACCGTCTCGTACTGGATCACCCTGAACGAGCCCTGGGTCTCAGCCTGGCTGGGCCACGCCTACGGCGTCCACGCCCCCGGCCTGAATGACCCGAACGCCGCCCTGTCCGCCACACACCACCTGCTCCTGGGTCACGGCCTGGCGATGGAGCGGATGCGCTCGATGGGGAGCCCCGGAGACGGCAACCAACTGGGCGTCACGCTGAACCTGCACCCGGCCCTCCCGGGGCGCGACCGCGACGCCGACAGGGAGGCCGCCCGCCGGGTGGACGGCCAGGCCAACCGGCTCTACCTCGACCCGCTCTTCCGCGGCTCGTACCCCGAGGACGTGTTCTCCTACTACCGCGAGCGCGGCGCCGACCTCTCTTTCGTCCACGACGGGGACCTGGACAGAATCTCGGCCCCCATCGACTTCCTGGGCGTGAACTACTAC
>JALZNL010000664.1 GCA_030857715.1 Actinomycetota bacterium
CTCCAACCTTCATGCTCATGATCGTATTAGAGCACCCGTCGGATATTTATTCAAGTTTCTGGATATTTCTGTTGACGTCCCCACGCACGGGTGCGACAATACGATCCAGTTATGAATAAAGATTCAACAATCAGCATAACGACTCTACCGGGAGGGGCGACGGCCCCTGCTGGCTTTGTGTCCGGCGGGGTCGCGTGCGGGGTGCGGGGTTCCGGGGTGCGGGATCTGGGTCTGCTGTTCTCCGAGCGTCCTTGCGGGGCGGCGGCGGTCTTTACGCGCAACGCGTTCAAGGGGGCGCCGCTAGGCGTGACGCGCGAGGCGGTCGAGAGAGGTGGCCTGCGGGCTGTGGTGGTCAACAGCGGCAACGCCAACGCTGCCACTGGGGCAAGGGGCGTAGAGGACGCCTACGCGATGCAGGGTGCGGCGGGCGAGGCGCTGGGGGTCGAGGCCGAGCGGGTGGCGGTGGCCTCTACGGGTGTGATCGGGGAGCATCTCCCGATGGGTAGGGTGGTGTCCGGCATACGGGACGCCGCCCAAAAGCTCTCCAGAGATGGGACTCCCTTCGCAGAGGCCATCCTGACCACCGACACCCGGACCAAGGAGGCGGCGGTCCAGATCGAGGTCGGGGAAAAAACCGTCACCGTCGGGGGAACGGCCAAGGGGAGCGGCATGATCCACCCGAACATGGGCACCATGCTCGCCTTCCTCACCACCGACGCCGCCGTAGAGCCCGAGTGTCTGCGGGAAACCTTGAGCCGGGCCACGGACCGCTCCTTCAACCGCGTGACCGTGGACGGCGACACCTCCCCCAGCGACATGGCCCTGCTCCTCGCCAACGGCGCCGCCGGCAACGAGCCGCTGACGACAGGATCGGCGGACTATCCCGCTTTCGCGGAGGCGGTCGAGGCCGTGTCGCAGACGCTGGCGAAGGAGATAGCGCGCGATGGCGAGGGCGCGACGCGACTCGTGGAGGTTGTGGTCGAAGGTGGCGAGAGCGAAGAGGTCGCGGCGGCGCTGGCGAAGAGCGTCGTGGGCAGCAGCCTGGTCAAGGCTGCCGTTTTTGGCGAGGACGCCAACTGGGGGCGGGTGTTGACGGCGATGGGCTACGCCGGCGTCCCCTTCGACCCCGATGGCCTGGAGCTCTGGTTCGGGCCGGTAAAGGTCTTCGAGGGGGCGCCCGTCCCGCACGAGACCGCCGAGGCGAACGCGGCGCTCGCGTCGGGCGAGGTCAGGATCACGGCCCGGTTGGGCGCGGGTGAGGCTTCGGCGACCGCGTGGGGCTGCGACCTGAGCTACGAGTACGTCAGGATCAACGGGAGCTACCGCACGTGAGCGCCAGAGCCCCCATAGTCGTGAAGGTCGGCGGCGGCGCCCTGCGCGGCGGAGCCCTGGAGGACCTTCCGGCCATCATGGCGGACGGGACGCCGGTCGCGCTCGTCCACGGCGGCGGCCCGCAGCTCACCCGGATGCTCGACGCTTTGGGCATCGAGAGCGCCTTCCACGAGGGCCTGCGCGTCACCGACGGGGCGACGCTCGAGGTGGCGGAGATGGTCTTCGCCGGTGGCGTCAACAAGGGGCTCGTGCGCGAGTTGAACGCGCTCGGCGTACCGGCGGTCGGCATCTCGGGCACCGACGGCCCGACGCTCCTGGTCGAGCCCATACCAGGGCTCGGCAGGGTCGGAGAGGTCTCGTCCGTCGAGCCCGGCCTGATCCGGGCGCTCTGGAACGGCGGCTTCGTGCCGGTCGTGGCCCCTCTGGGCCTCGGCCCTGAGGGCGCGTACAACGTGAACGCGGACTCCGCGGCGGCGGCCCTGGCCGTGGGCCTCGGGGCAAGGAATCTGTTCCTGCTGACCGACGTGGACGGCCTGCTAAGAGATGGCGAGGCGGTGGCCTCCCTCGACCCGGAGGAGTCCGAGGACTTCGTCCGGAGCGGGCTCGCCGCCGGCGGGATGGTCCCCAAGCTGCGGGCGGCGACCGAAGCGGCACGCAGCGGGGTCAGGGCAAGGGTACTCAACGGCAACAAGATGGGCGTTCTGGCCGGGGCACTCTCCGGCGAGAGCGTCGGGACACTCATATTCGAAGGAGGGCCGGCATGCACGCGGTAATGGAGACTTACAAACGGTTGGGAATCGCACCGACG
>JALZNL010000665.1 GCA_030857715.1 Actinomycetota bacterium
AAATCAACACGCCCCCGGTGCGCTCGCTCGCTGACCTGGAGGGGGAGTACGCGAACAACGTGCGTCTGGCCCTCCGCTCGGCGCAGGAGATCGGGCTCAGGCTCTACCCCCTCGGCACCTATCCGCTGCCGCTCGAACCCGCCGTCCGGGAGGAGCCGGACTACCAGGTCCAGGTCCTCACCGTCGGCCCCGAGAGGTTCATGGACGCCGGCAGGTGCGCCGGAACGCACCTGCACCTAGGGCTGCCGGACGGCACGGTGGACACCGAATCCGGGGTATCGCCCGGCGCCTCCGAGGAGGCCCGCCGGGAACTCCTCGCCCTCTACAACCTGGCGACGGCGCTGGACCCGGCCCTGATCTTCCTGACCCGTTCCTGCCCGTTCTACGAGGGCTGGGCCACGGGCCTCGCCCCGCGCACCGCCCGCTACCGGGGCAGCGACGCCTTCGGCTGGGACGGCGTCTACAGGGACCTGCCGGAGGTGGGGGCCCTGCAACCCTACGCCCACAGCTGCGGCCACCTCGTCCAGCAGCAGTTCGACCGCTACCGGGCATGGCGCGCCGCAATGGAGCGGGCGGGCGTGGACCTCCGGCTCTTCCTGGAGTCCGGCGGGGACCTGCTCAGGCCCGCCTGGAACCCGGTGCGCCTGAACCGCCAGGGCACCCTGGAGCTCCGCGGCATGGACAGCAACCTCCCCGAGACGACCTTTACCGCCGTCGAGCTCGTGCTCTTCGCGGCGGAGCGGGTCGTGCGGGAGGGCCTGACGGTGACGCCGGACGACGGGGACTCCTCCTTCGAGGTAGCCGGCGACCGGCTCTTCGTGCCCGGTTTCGGGCGCCTCGGAGAACGGTTGTTCCACGCGGCGGTCGCCGGGGAGGCCGACGACCCCACGATAACCGCCTACCTCGATTCCGTCCTGGACTTCGCCGCCGGGGACGGACCCAGGCTCGAGAAGCTCAGGCTCCGCCGGCAAGCAACCGGCCTCTACCCGACCACGGAGAGGGAGATCCTCGGGACCCGTAGCCCACGGGACGACCGCGTCTCCAGCGAAGAGGGTCTTCGCCTGGTCCTGTGGGCCTGCGACGAGCTGGAGGTCCAGGTTTCACACCCCACAAGCCTCCCCGAACCTGAGAGCGAGCCGGCGGGCGCCCCGTAGTCGGGGCCACCTTTCCCGCGCGGCCACGCGGGTATACTCACGCGGCATGGTCAAGGATCGCTCGCCAACGGGGATGGACTTCGGGGTGCGGGTCGCCGCGGTTATCGAGCGCGGGGGCCGTCTCCTGCTCGTCCGCCACCAGAAACCGGACCGCGACCCCTACTGGGTCCTGCCGGGCGGCAGGCTGGAGTCCGGGGAGACCATCCCCGAGTGCGCCGCGCGCGAGGTCGGGGAGGAGACGGGGCTCCACGCCGAGTTCTCGGGCGTGCTTTACGTGGGCGAGTTCCTGCGCGAGGGCCGGCACACCGTGGACGTCACCGTCCGCATGGTCTCGGAGAACGCCGCGGAGGCCAGCCTCGGCGCCGACCCGGAGGTCGCGCCGGACGCCGAGCCGACGCTGCGCGAGTTGCGCTGGGTCGGCGTCGAGGAGCTGCGGGAGATCTGGCTCCTGCCGGCCCCGCTGAAGGAGCGGCTGCTGGAGGACGCGCCCGGCGGATGGACCGCGGACGCGGTCTACCTGGAAGGCGGACACCGTTAACGACCCGCAGGGAACGCTGCTCTCCGTGGTCCTGATGAACACCTCCGTCGCGGCATCCGTGATCGCCCTTTTCTGGCTTGGGGTCGTGACGGCGCGGGCCTTGGGCCGAAAGGCGAGCTTCTCGCTGGCGCCCCTGGGCTTCAGGCGTCCTGGAAGCGGCCTGCTCGCGGGAGTGGGGCTCGGGGTCGCCGTCGGCGTCGGGGCGATAGTCATGAGCATCATCGTCAACCCCATCAGCGTCTTCGTGCTCGACAGGCTGGGCTACTCGACCGAATCGACCGTCCAACAACCGTTCATGCGCGGCCTCGTCGGCTGGGTGGAGGCAAACCCCGCCGCGGCGATACCGACGATAATCCTGGTGGTGGTCGTCATCGGCCCGGCCGTCGAGGAGCTCGTCTTCCGGGGCGCCGTCTTTAACGGCCTCAACCGCCTCGGCGCCCTGCTC
>JALZNL010000666.1 GCA_030857715.1 Actinomycetota bacterium
CGCCCAGGAGCGCGTCGAGCCGGGTGCTACCTACGTCTTCGACGAGGTGGACGCCGGCATCGGCGGCGAGACGGCGACCGCCGTCGGCGTCAAGCTGCGCCAGCTCGGCGAGCGCAACCAGGTCCTGACCATCACCCACCTTCCCCAGATAGCCTCAGAAGCCGCCTCCCACGTCGTCGTCGCCAAGGAAGAAACCAACGGACGCACCATCACCCGCATAACCCGCGTCAGAGGCGAAGAACGCCTCAAAGAGATGGCCCGCATGCTCTCCGGCCGCATCGACGACGCCTCACTTGCCCACGCCTCCGAACTCCTCGTCGGCAAATAGCGCGCGGTTCCCTCTCATTTTATACCCATAATACTCTTGACGGGCAACAACACGGCGGGTAGTGGCGATCTTCGGGCAGTCCCAGGGCGGTACGCTTGGCGCCATGTACGCTTCCCTGTTCCCCGACGGACCTCTCAAGAACCTCGTCCTGCTCTCGGCGCCCACGGCATTCGCCCCGCGAAACCCGGGGCCTCTCGGGCTCTGGACGCTTGTAATCCGCAACAGCGGGGCGTACTTCGACCCGGCGATAGTGCCCCAGTTTCTCGGGAACCTGCCGACGGACCTTGCCAGCCAGGTCATCGACGCGGCAGCCTCCACGCAGGCCGCCGCCGTCGGTACGGCCGCCCGGCCCCTTGCTCCCTTCAGCCACGGCTTCAGCCTCTACGACGAGGCGTTGCGGGAGATGCGGGAGTGGGCCGAGCGGGACGTTGCCGTGCGTTCGTGGCTTGGGGTAAGCAAGTGGGTCGACGACGCAGCACCCTTTCCGGGTGAGATCTTCCGGAGGTGGGTGGGAGACTTCTACCAGCGCGACAAGCTCGTCAAGGGAGAGATGGAGCTTCGCGGACACAGAGTGGACCTCTCGAACATCCGGTGCGCCGTGCTCAACATCTCGGGGAAATGGGACTACACCGTTCCGCCCTCCCAGACCGAGGCCACGACCGCTCTCGCCAGCAGCCGGGACAAGGAGTCCGTCTCTCTGGAGGCCGGGCACGTGGGCATGCTCGTCGGGCCTGCGGCCGTGCGCGAGCTCTGGCCCCGCGTCCGGGACTGGCTCGCGCCCCGCTCGGGCTAACAGGAGGGAGATGAGCGGGTGACCGTGGACCCTACCACCAACCCCATAGCCCCGACGTCGCGGTGGATGGCGGCGGCGCGGGCCAGGGAGAGCGAGCGGGCGGACCGCCTGTTCGACGACCCGCTCGCCGCCGCGCTGGCCGGCCCCGAGGGCTTCGCCTGGCTGGAAACGCATGGAATCCGCCGCAGGCTCGGACAGCCCCGGGCTGTACCCTGTGATCCGTACCCGTTTCTTCGACGACTTCCTGCTGGACGCTTGTAGGAAGTCGGGGGTGCGCCAGGTGGTCCTCGCGGCGGCCGGCCTGGACACCCGCGCCTTCCGCCTGAACTGGCCACCTCAGGTCTGCCTGTACGAGATGGACCTACCCGAGGTGCTGGACGCCAAGGAAGAGGTGATCGGGAAGGCCGGATCGAGAGCACGCTGCGAGCGGCGCGCGGTCGGGGTAGATCTAAGTCAGGAGACCTGGCCAGAGGCGCTCCTCGGCGCCGGCTACCAACCGGAGAAGCCGTCGGTCTGGCTAATAGAAGGCCTCCTCTTTTACTTGACCAGGTCCGCCGTGCGCGGGCTCCTGGAGAAGGTGGGCATGCTAACGACGGCCGGCAGCCTCCTCGGATTGGACGTGATGAACAGGGGCCTGTTCCTCTCGCCCGTGGCGTGGCCGATGCGGGCCGCCCTCGCCCGACGCGGCGCACCGGGCAAGTTCGGGACGAACGATCCGGAAAGGCTGATGGCCCGCCACGGCTGGGAGGCGGACGCGACGCAGCCCGGAGAAGAGGGGGCGAACTGCGGGCGTTGGCCCAGGCCGATAGTGCCGCGGGAGGTGCCGGGCGTGCCGCGAAGCTTCCTGGTCAAGGCGCGTCGCCCGTAAACGGACGCGGTCGTAACTCCTGGCCGGGCTGAAAGGTGTTTCGTTACTCCTCCCTGCTCAATATCAAGTGCGCCAGAGTTGACTCTAGTCCGACCGAGGCTACGTAGACGACCGACGTTAAACGCTTGGTGTGAACTATGA
>JALZNL010000667.1 GCA_030857715.1 Actinomycetota bacterium
GCCAGGAGCCGAGTCCTCCTCCTACGGCGTCCACGTGGCGAAGCTTGCGGGCCTCCCGCGCCAGGTAACGGACCGGGCCGGTGAGATCCTGGCCCGCCTGGAGACCGAGGGCGTCAAGGACTTTGCTGGATGAGATTGTCGCAAGGGATGCTAATATACGGCCATGGAATTCCCGAGGACGGACAGAGAACGCAAAGCACTCATAAAGCGTCTGGCGAGCAAGAAGCTTTCACCTGACGAAGTCAAGCGTGGCAGCGGTAGAATTCCAGAAAAGTTCTGGACGATGCCGCGGGCGAAAATCTCCGACGGCTCGTTGCTGGAGGCTCTACTGAAAGATCGCGAAGAAGGCCGCTAACGAGTTCTTGAGGTTCTGGGACAGTTCGGCGGTGCTACCTCTAGTGTTCGACGAATATTCCTCGGACACCCTCGCCGATCTTCTTCGTGAAGATGCGGACGTTACCGTGTGGTGGGGAACCCGGGCCGAGTGTTCGGTCGCGATCAGCCGGCTCAGACGGGAGGGTGGACTAGATGAGGGAGGCGAGGAGTCGACCCGCGACGTGCTGGATGTTTTGGCGGAGACCTGGATCGAGATCCGTCCTACCGACGATCTGCGCCTTCTCGCCACCCTTGTCTCGAAATATCATCCCTTGAGAACCGCCGACTGCTTCCAATTTGCTGCAGCGCTCCGTTGGTGTGAGGGAGAGACTCGGGACGCCGGTTTTGTGTGCCTGGACGACCGCCTGCGCAATGCCGCAAAGAACGAAGGGTTCGTCGTGCTACCCGAGACAATGGAACTCGCATGAGACTCTTCCCCCGCCTCATCGCCGAGGAGACGGCCGAGTACGGGGGACGGGTACACGTCCTGCCGCCGGAGGTGGCGCACAGGATCGCGGCCGGCGAGGTCATCGAGCGTCCGGCGAGCGCCGTGAAGGAGCTGGTCGAGAACTCTCTGGACGCTGGCGCTTCCCGGGTCGAGGTGGACATCGAGGATGGCGGAATATCCCTGATCCGGGTGGGGGACGACGGTCATGGGATGGCCGCTGGCGACGCCGGGCGTGCGGTCGCCGAGCACGCGACCAGCAAGATCCGAACCGCAGACGACCTCGCCCGCGTCGAGTCCCTAGGCTTTCGCGGCGAGGCACTCCACGCTATCGGTTCGGTCTCCCACCTGACCCTGACGACGAACGCGCCCGGCACGGGAGGCCCCGGCTTCCGCGTCCGGGTCCTGGCCGGGGAGAGCCTGGAGGCCGGGCCCGCTTCTCATCCGCCTGGCACGACCGTTGAGGCGCGCGAGCTCTTCCTGAACCTCCCGGTGCGCCGTGGCTTTCTCGGCACCGTCAGGGCCGAGGCGAACGCGGTGGCTACGGTCGTGCAGTCCCTCGCCCTGAGCCGCCCGGAGGTCGGCTTCTTCCTGAGATCGGACGGGCGCGGCGTGTTGGCGTTACCGACGGCGGCGGACCTGCGGACCCGGGTCTCCCAGGTCCACGGCCTCTCGCTCGCCAGGGGCCTCGTGGCGCTGGAGGACCCGGTTGTATGGGGCCTGGTTAGCCCGCTGGAGATGAGCTTCCCGACCCG
This sequence comes from Actinomycetota bacterium, assembly GCA_030857715.1. The sequence goes on from JALZNL010000667.1 coordinate 1,576, forward strand.
CCGTTATCTGCACGTCGCCGTGAACGGGCGTGTCGTGGACACCGACTCCTTCGCCCCCGCGATAGCGAGGGCCTACGCGGACCTCCTTCCGAAAGGGCGGCACCCGGCGGCGTTCTTGAGGTTGGAGCTCGGCCCCGGCGAGGTGGACGTGAACGTGCATCCGGCCAAGAGCGCGGTGCGCCTTCGCGGCGGCCGGTCCGCGTACCCGCTCGTGGTCGGGACCATCCGGGCCGCCCTCTCCCCTGACCGTGGTCCGGGGATCGGCGTTCCCGAAGAGGGAGAAGGAACGGAGTTGATCCCCATCGGCCAGTTCGCCGGCCGCTGCATCATCGCCCAGGAGGGGGATGGCCTGATCATCCTCGACCAGCACGGCGCCCACGAACGTATCCTCTACGAGAGGCTGCGGGAGAACCCCGAGGCCGCGCCGGCCACCCTAGACTACCCCGTGACGGCGATCCTGCCGGAGGACCTGGCCCCCGAGGCCTGGGCTTTCGAGACGGAGTTGAACCGGCTCGGCTTCCTGTTCGAGCCGTTCGGGCCGGACGCTGTGAGGG
>JALZNL010000125.1 GCA_030857715.1 Actinomycetota bacterium
CTCTCGTGCAGGCCCGGGTCGGAGGTAACTGCCGCACCGCCGACGACGTCGGAGTGGCCGCCCATGTACTTGGTCGTCGAGTGGACCACGATGTCCGCACCCAGAGCGAGCGGCTGCTGGAAGTACGGGGAGGCGAAGGTGTTGTCCACGGCGACGGTCGCGCCACGCCCGTGGGCCATCTCGGAGAGCAGGGAGATATCCGACAGGGTGAGCATGGGGTTCGTGGGCGTCTCGATCCAGAGCATCTTCGTCTCGGGCCGCAGCGCCGCCTCGACGCCCTCAGGGTCCGTGGTGTCCACGAAGGTGAAATTCAGGCCGTTGGACTTCTGCAGCACCTTGTCGAAGAGGCGGTAGGAGCCGCCGTAGAGGTCGTCGCCGGCGACGACGTGGTCGCCGGGGGAGAGCAGGTTCATCACGGCCGTCGTCGCCGCCAGGCCGGAGGCGAAGGCGAGGCCGTGCTCGGCGCCTTCGAGGGCGGCGACGCACTCTTCGAGGGCGGTCCTCGTCGGGTTGCCGGTGCGGCTGTACTCGTAGCCCTTGTGCTGGCCGGGGGCCTCCTGGGTGTAGGTGGAGGTCTGGTAGATCGGGACGATCGTCGCCCCGGTCGCCGCGTCCGGCTCCTGCCCGACGTGGATGGCCCTCGTGGCGAAGCCCCTCTCTCTGTGGCTCACTTGCCCTCCTCGAAGATGCGGTACGGCCTTTTGAGGTCCTCCTGCGTGACGGACGAGTTGGCGAGCACCCACTCATCGTCGAAGACCTTCGAGACGTAGTTGCGGCCGGTGTCAGGCAGGAGCACGATGACGACGGCGCCCTCGGGCAGGCCCTTCGCGGCCCTGACCGCGCCGACGGCGGCCATCCCGCACGAGCCGCCGACGAAGAGGCCCTCCTCGGACATCAAACGCCGGGTCATCAGGAACGACTCGCGGTCGTCCACCTGTATGACCTCGTCCACCACCGACCCGTCGTGGTTCTCGGGGTAGAAGTCCTCGCCCACGCCTTCGACGGCGTAGGAGTGGACGTTCTCCGGGTCGGAGAAGATGGAGCCCTCCGGGTCGATACCCACGACCTTCACGTCCGGGTTCTGCTCTTTGAGGTACCTGCCCGTGCCGGTGATGGTGCCGCAGGTGCCCATCCCGGCGACGAAGTGGGTGATGCGGCCCGCGGTCTGGCGCCAGAGCTCCGGGCCCGTGGTCTCGTAGTGGGCTAAAGGGTTGGCCGGGTTCTCGTACTGGCCCGGCTTGTAGCCGCCGGGGATCTCCTCGGCCAGCCTCCCGGCGACCTTGTAGTAGCTCTCCGGGTCGTCTGGCGGCGCTGAAGGCGTGACGACGACCTCGGCGCCCATCGCCTTGAGAAGATCCTGCTTCTCCCGGCTCGCCTTCTCCGGCATCACGCAGATGCACCTGTAGCCCTTGACCGCCGCCGCGAGCGCGAGCCCGGCCCCCGTGTTCCCGCTCGTGGGCTCGACCACGGTCCCGCCGGGCTTCAAGAGGCCCCGCTCCTCGGCGACCTCGAGCATCTTCAGCGCGGGCCTGTCCTTGACCGAGCCGCCGGGGTTCATGTACTCGACCTTTGCGAGAAGCGTTGCCCTTATCCCCTCGCCGTTCTCCACGCGTCCGAGCCGCACGAGCGGCGTGTTCCCGACGACCTCCAGAACGTTCTCGTAAAACTCCATCCGCTGCGTCTCCATGCCGGTAATGTACCATCCGGCCTTGCCCTGGGCCTGTATAATCCCCGCCCATGGAACGGAGCCCCTGGAAGAGCGAGCGCGTCCCCGGCGAGGTCGGGATCTCCATAAGCCGCGCCGGAGACGGCCCCGACCCCGTCGTCTGCCTGCACGGCATAACCGCCCAGCACCGCGCCTTCACGCCCGCTGCCAGGCACGTGGGTCCCGCCCGCGGCCTCGTCAGCGTAGACCTCCGCGGGCGCGGCGACTCGGACAAGCCCGACTCCGGCTACGGCCTCGAAGCCCACGCGGGGGACGTGGTCCGAATCCTCGACCACCTCGGCCTGGAGAACGCCACCATCGCCGGCCACTCCATGGGCGCCTATGTCGCCATCAAGACCGCCCTGACGTACCCCGACCGCGTCCGGGCGCTCGTCCTCCTGGACGGCGGCTGGCCCCGCGTAGAGGCCCCCCCGCAAGAGGACAAGACCGAAGAGCAAGAACGTGAGGCCGAGGCCATCCGCGAGGGCCTCGCCCGCGCCTTCTCGCGCCTCGACATGGTCTTCGAGACCCCCGACGACTACCTCGACTTCTGGTTCCCCGACCAGAACCTCACGATGGCGGACCTCTCCCCGGACCTCGCCGACTACTATCTCTACGACCTGCAGGAGGTGGAGGGCGGCTACAACCCGAAATGCTCCCCCGACGCCGCCAAACAGGACTCGCCCGACGTCACCGAGACCAGCCCGACCGCAGACGAGATGCGCGCCGTCGGATGCCCCGTGGCGCTCATCCGGGCCTCAGAAGGCTTCTTCCCCAACAGCCGCCCGCTCATCCCCGACGCGACCCGCGACGTCATGGCCGGCGCGCTCGACCTCCGCTCCGAGATGGTCCTACCCGCCGCCAACCATTACACGATGATGTGGGAGCCGCACACGGCCACATGGGCCGAGCTCCTACGTTCGGACGAGTGGGCAAGGTAAGCATCTAAAACCTACGTCCGCGCAACACCTGAAACCTAGAACCTGAAGCCCTCTTTTCAGCCCTCCGACGATGGTGGCGGGAGCTTACCGTTTCCTTCTTCGATCCGGCGCCGGATGGACTCCAGGGTGGCGGACAGCGACTCTTCGAGCGGGTTGCGGTCGTCGCCGGAGTCTTCCTGGATCTCGCCCTCCACGGACCGCGGACCGAAGGAGAGGTGGACGGTGACCTCGCTCCGGCCGTCGCCCGCCTCGGCGACGGTCAGGTAACCGGAGTAGTCCTTGTCGGTTTCCGTACCCCAGCGCATCGTGCGGGCGTCGGCGTCCACGTCGAAGTAGCCCTCGCTCTCGAACTCGCCACGGTCGGGGATCTCGACTTGCATCTTTACCCGCTCCCCCGGGCTGCCCGCCGCCGAACCCTCGATGCCGGCGTCTTTTATGGGCGGCAGGTACTTCGGGAGGTTCTCCACGTCCGAGACCCAGGCGAACACCTCGTTCGCGGGCGCCGCGACTATCTTGCTCTGCTCGTACTCTTGCATCCGTTCCTCCGTTCCTAGACCCTGGTCATCCTGTCGGTCTGCGCGTTACCCTCCCGGCCCAGCAGGGCGCCGAGCTGCGAGAGCTTGCCGCCCACCTGTTCCCCGAGAGACATCAAGAGCGCGCCGACGCTGACGGGATCTAAGCCGGAGGGGTCCAACTGCGCCTTGAGCTCACCCAGCGTCCCGGCCACGGCCTTCAGGTCCGGATCTCTGGAGGCCGCGAGCCTCTCTTCCCAGGCCGAGATCTCCGGCAGCGCCGCCTCCACGCCCAGGCGCACGACGCCCTGTTTCAGGGTCGCCGCCGTCTGGTCTATAGCGCCCTCGATATCCTTTCCTGCCACCCTGGCCTCCCAACCCTTCACGGTCCGTCCGGACCATTCTGGCCCCCGAACCGCGCCCGGGGCTGTGGCAGAGAACACCCGCCCGGAATACGTCCGAAGCGGGGGGCGATCTCATCACCCGTAACGCGCCAGGAGAGCGGGACCGGGCGGTCCCGCCGTCAATAGATTCGTGAAGGAGCCCGAACGTCGCGGCGGTCGGCGCGCGAAGGAGAACGGGGCCGGCCCGGGAAGCGTCGGACCGGAACGTTTCGTGGACCGCTTCTCGGGCGCCGCCGGTCCCGAGTCGGCGCCGGGTTAACCCTTTAACGGCCGATCGACCGTCGGCGTGAGATACTCTTTATCGTTGTACGGGCTAAGGGAGGTCTTTTGACGGCGGAGTTGTGGCAGTTTGCGGCTTTTATCGGTGTTATCTTCGTGGCGGCCGTGCTGTGGCTCTGCATCATCTACCTCCCCGCGCGCACCATGGAGTACTCCGAAGCGCGCCGGGCGGAGTCCCGCGACCGGGATGGCGAGGCCCCCGGAAGCTCTGGCTAGATCACCCCGGCCCACGCCCCGCGCGGAACGCCCTCTCCCGGCGGAGATCCACCGCCTCTATTAGCAGTTCGTCCAGCGGCCTGCCGGAACCTTCATGGGCGTCCAGCACCTCGCTGATCTCCAGCACCCGGTCCCTGGTCCCGACTTCGCCTAAGAATTCGGCGGCCTCTCCCACCTCCATGCCCTCCTGACGGGCGAACTCCCGCACCACGCGGTTCATGAGGTCCATCAGGAGGCGCCGCGCGCTTTCTTCGCCGGCCTCGACGGGCCGTTCGGCCGCGCGCTCCTCGAACTGGCGGCCGAAGACGATGGCCGCCAGGACGATCCTGCGCCGGTCCTCCCCCGAGGCTTCCTCGCCCCACGCCCGGACCATCGTCTCTTCCTTTAATTGTTCCAGGTACGCGACGGCCGCGTCGTTCGTGTCGCGGATCTCCCGCCTCCTCTCGCCGACGGCGGGGACATGGTATCACCGGGTACCTCGGCAACGAGATTGGAAGGGGGCGGACCGTGCCGACCCGGCTGGACCATCTGGTGATACTCGTCAGAGACCTCGAGGAGGCCGTCGGGGACTACGGGCTCCTCGGGTTCCGGGTTACGCCGGGCGGGGAGCACGCCGACGGGCTGACGCGCAACGCCCTCGTGCCGTTCCGGGACGGCACCTACCTGGAGCTGGTGGCCTTTATCGAGCCCGAAGGCGGCCGGGACAACGTCTGGGGCTGGCGGGAGTTCTTGCCCAATGAAGGGCTTATCGACTACTGCGCCGCCTCGGACGGCCTGCGGGAGGACGTCGAGAGGCTCCGGAGGCTCGGCTTCGGGGTAGAGGGTCCGAGCGAGGGTGGCAGGCGGCTCCCCGACGGGCAGGAGATCCGGTGGCGCAGCGCCAGCATCGGCCAGGAGGGAAGGGTCCTGCCGTTCCTCATCGAGGACGTAACCCCGCGCGAGAGGCGCGTCCCCGGCGGGCCGGCCGCCGACCACCCCAACGGCGCAACCGGCATCCCGCGCCTGGAGATCTCCACCCCAGAGGCGGCCAGGACCTCCGAGTTCCTCGCCGCCCTGGCGGGAACCGCGCCGGGGCCCCTCGAGTTCGGGGCCTGCGAGATCTTCCCGGTGGAACCCGGCGGCGAACGCAGAGAAGGCCCGTCGGCGGTCGGCCTCTCGACCGACGCACCCGGCGGCGGGGAACTCGACCGGACGCTCTCCCACGGGGTCCGGCTCGCGCTCACACGAGACGAGGCTTGAGGGCCAACCGCCCCATCTGCTGTATCATTCGGCGGGACGGAGCGTACTACCGAGAGGGGAGAACGTGAACGATTCGACGAAGCAGCGGGTGATCACCATAGTGGCCGCCGGCCTCGCCTACCTCATAAGCTCGGCGGTGACCAACCGCTACATAAACATCCCCGAGCAGCGCGGCCTCAAAGACGACGCCCTCGAAGCCATCCTCAAGGGCGCCACCACCGCCACCTCGACCATCCTCGCCTCGGTCCTCGTCCGGCGGTTCTTCAAAGACTAGAGCTAGTCAGCCCGCTCCGGCTTCGCCTCCGCTCGTCAGCGCGCTTCGGCCTGCGGCCTCGCTCTCAGCCTGTCAGCTTGTTGCTTTTCGGGGCCCGCCCTGTCCCGCCTGCCTTGCGGTTGTTGACGTAGAAGCGGGTGTCCCGGCCTGGCTGACAAGCTGAAGTGCTGACCGGCTGACAAGCTTTCTCGTTCCGGCCCCGCGGCGGTTCAGGCCCGGTTCAGGGCCTCGGCGTGGTGGCGGATGTGATCTTCCATGAAGGTGGAGATCGCGTAGTACGAGTGGTCGTAGCCCTCGCGGCGGTTGAGGGACAGCGGCTGTCCGGCCTTGGCGCAGGCCTCTTCCAGGGCTTCGGGCAGGAGTTGCTCTTCGAGGAACTGGTCGGAGAGGCCCTGGTCCACGAGGATGTTCCGCCCGTCGGGGAAGGGGTGCTCGCGTACCAACTCGCTCGCGTCGTAGTGGCGCCAGACCTCCCTGTCATCCCCGAGGTATCCGGTGAAGGCCTTCTCGCCCCAGGGGACGCGGGTCGGGGCGGAGACGGGGGCGAAGGCCGAGACGGAGCGGAAGAGGTCAGGGTTCTTGAGGGCGCAGACGAGGGCGCCGTGGCCGCCCATAGAGTGGCCGAAGATACCGCTGGCGTCGGGGCGGGCGGGGAAGTTCTCCGCGACGACGGACGGCAACTCCCGCGTGACGTAGGAGTACATCCTGTAGTTGTGGGACCAGGGCTCTTCTGTGGCGTCCACGTAGAAGCCGGCGCCGGTGCCGAAGTCCCAGTCGTCGTCCTCGCCGGAGACGTTGGCGTCCCGTGGGCCGGTGTCCGGTGAGACCAGCATCAGGCCGTGTTCGGCGGCGTGGCGTTGGGCTCCGCCCTTGATCATGAAGGTCTCTTCCGTGCAGGTCAGGCCGGCCAGGTAGTAGAGGACCGGCACGGGTCCATCCGCGGCCCCGGGAGGCGTGTAGACGGCGAAGCGCATCCCGCCGTTGCAGGCCTCCGAGTGGTGACTATAAAATCCGGTCTTGCCGCCGAAGCTCGCGTGTTCGCTGTGGGTCTCGATGGTCGTCATACGTCTAGAACGTCACGACGCTGCGGATGGACTCGCCGCTGTGCATTAGGTCGAAGGCGGTGTTGATCTCTTCGAGGGGCATGGTGTGCGTGATCATGGAGTCCACCTCGATCTTGCCCTCCATGTACCAGTCCACGATCTTCGGAACGTCGGTCCGGCCCCGCGCTCCCCCGAAAGCGCTTCCCTTCCACGTCCGGCCCGTCACGAGCTGGAACGGGCGCGTCGAGATCTCTTGCCCCGTTCCCGCCACCCCGATGATGACGGACTGCCCCCAACCCTTGTGGGCGCACTCCAAGGCCTGACGCATCACGTTGACGTTGCCGATGCACTCGAAGGAGTAGTCCGCCCCGCCGCCGGTCAGGTCCAC
>JALZNL010000668.1 GCA_030857715.1 Actinomycetota bacterium
GTCGGCGCTCTTCTTCGTGCCGGCGCTGGTCTTCGGGGGCGGCGGGTTCGTCGGCAGCTTCTCCTATCACGCGGACCGGGGTTTGCAGGTGGAGAGCGTGGCGTCGTCGGTGTTGATGGCCCTCGGACGCGTTGAGGGAGTTGTCTTCGAGTTCGGCGCCTTCGAGGCGCGGGGGCCCGGCACCGGGCTCGCGGCGGGCCTCAGCCTGCCCGTTACGGTGGTCTTGCTACTGGTGACGGGGCTGGCGATGTGGCGGCGGCATCGTTTGCGGGGTCTCGACGGCGCGCAGTTCCCACGTTACGCGGCGGCCCTTATACTGGCGTTCATGCTCGGTTCCAAGGTTCTCTCACCGCAGTACGAGATCTGGCTCCTCCCCCTCGCCCCCCTGTGCGCGGGAGGCCTGACCGGCGCAGGCCTCAGCCTCCTCTTTTTGGCCTCCTGCCTGACCACAACCCAGGTCTTCCCCATCCACTACGCCGACCTGCTGAACCTCCGTCCCCCCGGCCCGCAACTCCTGCTCCTGCGCAACGCGCTCCTGGTGGCCCTCTGGGCCCTCCTGCTCCTGTCGCCGCACAGGGCGCGCCCCGAGAGGACGTCGTGATGCCGCCGGGCGCGGGCCGGGTTCTGCCACGCCGGGCGGGTTTGAAACCCGCCCCTACGAACGGGGGCGCGAGGGGACGGACCTTGGTCCTCGTGCTGCTGCCTCTTCTTCTGCTCACGTCCGGGCTGGCGCCGGGTCCGCAGCTCGAAGAGCGGGAGGCCGCCGGCAAGGCCGCGTCCGTGGCGAAACTATCCGACTACTACGCCAAGCCCACCGTCGAGCCGGAGGCCGTCTACGACGGGGAAGACGACGCCTGGCGGGTCACCCTGACGGAGACGGTCTCGGACGAAGAGGTCGCGGAGTTCGCGGTAGACGACGACTCCGGGAACGTGGGCGGGGTCGAGGTCTCTTCCGAGGTCGATGAGATCGAGTTCCCCACCCTCTCCGATAGCCAGGCCGTGAAGCTCGCCGCCTCGGACGGGGAGGTGAGGGGCGAGCTCGAGGAGCACGGGCCCTACACGACCGGGGCGCGGTACGAGGAAGGCCGGTGGACGGTCCGGTTCTACGTCGACGAGACGGGGATGGTGGGCGGAAGGCCGACGGACAGAGGCAAGGAGGTCGCCAGCGTCGAGATCTCCGACGCTACGTGGGTCATCGACTCGGTGCAGACCGGGGACCAGGTCGGCTGGCTCATGGCCCGCGGGGAGCCGGGCGCCTACGGCAAGCAGGCGAACTACCCGTGGGTGTGGGGACCTTTAGCCCTCGCCTTCGCCCTCGCCTTCGTCCGCACGGACAGGCTCTTCTCCCTGCGGAACCTCGACGTGGCGGTGCTGCTCGGTTTCCTCGTCTCCCACCATTTCTTCCGGCAGGGGATCGTCCTCGAGGCCGTCGTCCTGTGGTACCCGCCGCTCATCTTTCTGCTCGTCAGGAACCTGCTTCTCGGCTTCGGTATCGGGGAACGGGTGGAGAAGACGAGCAACCTGCCGACGTGGCTCCTGTTCGTGCTCGCGGGCCTGGCTGCCGGGCTCGTCCTCGCCCTCAACACCGACGCGCGCGTCATAGACGTGGGGTACGCGGGGGTGGTGGGGGCCGACCGCATCCTGTCCGGGGAGATCCCCTACGGCAACATGCCCTCCAACGTCGGGACCGGCGACACCTACGGTCCACTCAACTACCTGCTCTACGTCCCCTTCGTCCTGATGTTCGGCTTCTCGGGCTCCTGGGACTTCCTCCCGGCCGCCCACGCCCTCACGATGTTCTCGTTCGTCGCCGGGGGCATGGCGCTCTTCATAGCCGGCTACAAACTCTCCGGGCCGAAGGGGGCCGCGGCCATGGTCTTCGCGTGGGCGGCCTTTCCGTACACCGTCTACGCGACCAACAACAACACAAACGACGTGATCGTGGCGGCCATATGCGCCATAGGGCTGGCGGCGGCCTCCTCCCCACTCGCCAGAGGCGCGACCATTGCCGCCGGCTTCGCCGTAAAACTCTACCCCCTGATCCTGGGCCCCCTCTGGCTCGCCCACGACGGCTGGAGGCGGCGCCCGATTATCGACTACATCCTCGGCGGTCTCGGCGTCCTCC
>JALZNL010000669.1 GCA_030857715.1 Actinomycetota bacterium
TAGGAAGCTTCTTTCCGCCGCCGGTTACGATCCCGGTATTCCGGGGGTAAACTGGGGACATTGACGTGCGCGGCGGGAGGATGGTGGCGTGAAGATCCCAGGCAAAAAGATCGTCGAAAAGGCGGAAGCGAAGGGCAACGAGGCCGCGATACCGGGGACGGACCGGCTCGGGCTCGTGGACTTCTTCAAGCTGACCTTCAAGGAGGTCGGCGAGGACCACGTCATGGCCTTCGCCGGCAACCTGACCTACAAGGCCCTCTTCGCCATCTTCCCGTTCTTTACGTTGCTGCTCTCGCTGCTCGGGCTCTTCAACGCGACAGATCTCGTAACCCAGATGATCCAGAGCGCCCAGGGCGCGCTGCCCGGCACCGCGACGGAGTTCTTGAGAGACCAGATCCTGCCGTTGACGAAACAGCAGGCGGACGGCGCCTTCACGTTCGGGGCGATAATCTCCATTGCGCTCGCCCTCTGGGGCGTCTCCGGGGCGTTCCGCTCTATCATGGAGGCGATGAACGTGATGTACGAGGTCGAGGAGGACCGTCCGGCCTGGAAGATGTACGGCATCTCGATCTTTATCTCCCTCGCGGTGGTCGTCCTGATGCTGACCGCCTTCGGCATCGTCATCTTCGGCGGGTCCGTCGGCGGGGGACTGGCAGGGTTTATAGGCCTCGAAGGGGCTTTCACGACGGTGTGGAGCATCGTGCAGTGGCCCATAGTGGCGTGCATCGTGCTGTTCACGTTCGCGATCATCTATTTTTTCGCGCCGGCGGCGAAGCAGAGGTTTCGCTGGATCAGCCCGGGCGCCTTCCTCGCGTTCGCATTCTGGCTCCTGTTCTCGCTGCTCTTCTCGTTCTACGTGGGCAATTCCGGCTCTTACAGCGCCACCTACGGCTCGCTGGCCGGCATCATCATCCTGATGCTGTACATCTACTACTCGGCTTTCATCATGCTGCTCGGCGCGGAGATGAACCAGGTGATCGAATGGCACATCCCCGGCGGCAAGGACGAGGGCGAGAAGATCCCGGCAGAGGACCGCAAACCGGACGTCCGCCAACTCGCCCGCGCCAAGGATGGGGAAGAGGACCGCTAACGCCCGCCCTTCACCGTTGAAGGTCTACGGCCTGGACTTCACCAGCGCCCCGGCCCGCCGCAAACCCCTCGTCGCCCTCCGCTGCACGCTCGCAGAAGAGGTCCTTCTGGTCGAAGACGCCGACACGCTAACGAGCTTCGAAGAGTTCGAGGCGTGGCTCGAGACCCCGGGCCCGTGGGTGTGCGGGATGGACTTTCCCTTCGGCCAGCCGAGGGACCTCGTCGAGGCGCTGGGATGGCCGGGGGACTGGCCCGGCTACGTCGGGGAGGTCCATCGCCTCGGCAAGGAGGGGTTCGAGGGGGCCGTCAGGGCGGATATGGCGTCGCGGCCCTACGGGGAGAAGTGGCGCTACCGGCTGGCGGACCGGCGCAGCGGGTCAAGCAGCGCGATGATGCTCTTCCGGGTGCCGGTCGGGAAGATGTTCTTCCAGGGCGCCCCGCGCCTCCTCCGCTCCGGCGTCGCCGTCGAGCCCTGCCGCCCGAACGGGGATTCTCGCGTCGCCGTCGAGGCCTACCCGGCCGTGGTCGCCCGCCGGTTCCTGGGCCGCGAGAGCTACAAGCGCGACGGCGTACCCGACACACCCCAGAGAAGGGCCGCGCGGAAGAAGCTCGTCGCGGGGCTCCGGTCGGAGGCCCTGCGCGAGGCGTACGGCTTCGGGGTGCGCATGGGCCGCCGGTGGCGGAACCGGTTCGTCGAGGAGCCGGGGGCCGACGCCCTGGACTCGCTCCTCTGCGCGGTCCAGGCCGCCTGGGCGTACACGCGGCGGGAAGACAACTGGGGCGTGCCGCCGGAATGCGACCGTAACGAGGGTTGGATCCTGGACCCCGCCCTGCTCGAATTGTAGGCATCAGGCTTCAGGGGTGGTCGGCCCGCGCTCGTGGCCCGAACCTATCGGTGCGGGTCATCGCCGTTGCAGCCCGCTGTAATACCGTTCCGGTCTATTGGTGTCACAACGCCTCCACAGCCTCTACCCACCAGGAGTATCCGGTGAGCCGTTTGAGGAGGGCAGGATCTTCCCAGTAAGGCACAAGC
>JALZNL010000670.1 GCA_030857715.1 Actinomycetota bacterium
GGCATGAAAGGGCGGACCTCCTTGATCCACGAGGGGCTGCGGGCTCTGATCGAACGCGAGAGCGCCAGGCGTCTAGCCCGGCTCGGCGGCAGCGAGGCGCAGTTGCGGCCGGTGTCCCGGCGGCGTCCCGAGTCGGCGTGATCCTGGTAGACACCTCCGTCTGGATCGACCACCTGCGCTCGGGAGAACCGGCGCTGGCGACGGCCCTGGAAGGTGGTCGGGTGCTGATCCATCCCTTCGTGCTCGGCGAGCTGGCCTGCGGCAACCTCGAGAACAGGGCAGAGGTACTCAAGCTCCTCGGGGATCTGCCCGCGGCGCCGACCGCGACGGACCCGGAAGTGTTGGGCCTGATCGAGCGCCGCGCCCTGATGGGTCGGGGTATTGGCTACATAGACGTACACCTGCTGGCATCGGCCGCCCTGTCCGGCGGCGGACAGTTATGGACGCGAGACAGGCGTCTCGCCGCGGCGGCCGCGGAGATGGAACTCGCCTTTGAACACACCGGTTCCGCGTAGAGAGGGGCGATCAAAAGGTGGTCTATCTTCATTCGCGCCCGCGTCCGCGAACCCGGGCAAAACCTTGCTCGACGCTTGTGCTCCGCGGCGAGATCACTGTTAGTCGGATTTGAAATGGCGCGCTTCGACTTCCTGGTAATTGCCGCATTCGGAGCAGGTGAACGCGCGGACCTTCCTGGAGCCGTAGGCCGGCACTATGGTGGTCTTGTTGAAGTCGTAGACGAAGCCGCAGTTCTCGCACTTCTGGCGGAAAGTCACAACCGTGCCCCGGTCGTTTACGATCTCTCCGCCCGTCATCTCTATCGTCATGCCGCGCCCCCGAAATAGTAGTGTCCCGATGCTTCTATTCTAAGCCCATCAGCCCGAATATCCCGGAGAGGAGCAGGCTTTCGGCGTCCAGAAAGCCGTCGATGACATCGTAGTGGTTCTTGCCGGAGAGGACGAGATGTTCCCCCCGGAGCCCCCTGGCCTTCCACGCACCCAGGAAATCCTCGGATTGCCGTTTGAACTCGTCCGTCTCGTCGCCACCGCAGGCGACGAGCAGGGGGGGAGCGCTGTCTGGAAGGTGGAGGATCGGGCTGTTCCTGTGGACCTGGTCCCAGGTGAGCTGCACTTTCGGCTGGAGAAAGGTGTACGGGAACGGCGCGAGGTCGAAGAGGCCGCTGATAACGGTCGCGCCCTTGATGACACCGGCCGGCAGCCCGTATTCGCCTTCCCAGTCCGTCGAGAGCAGCATCGCGACGAGGTGGCCGCCTGCCGAGTGGCCCGCGACGTGGATGCGATCCGGGTCGCCGCCGAAGCTCCGGGCGTTCTTGTAGGTCCACGCGAGGGCGGCGCGGGTCTGGCGGACGATCTCGTCTATCGACACCTCGGGACACAGCGCGTAGTTCGGGACCACTGTCGCGACGCCGCGAGACCCAGGCCCGCGCGCCACGAAGCCGAACTCCCGGCTCGTCCGCGCCCGCCAGTAGCCGCCGTGGACGTAGACCAGGACGGGCGCGTCTTCTCCCGCCGGGTAGAGGTCCACGTGCTCGGAGAGCGTGGGGCCGAACGGCACGCGGAGGTCGTGGTCCCTCTCCGAACGCAGCAGGTCGCTCTCCCGCTCGTAGAAGTCGGCGTAGAAGCCCGCGTTCGCAACGGTGCGCTCGGGGTCGTACTGGGCGTCGAGCTCCTCCTGCGTCGCGAAATTTCTGTAGAGCACCGTTACCTCCCAAGCACCCTGCGCCACAGCGGACGCCGGGCGGAGGTCGCGGGCGCCGGCCGTCTCTCCGTCTCCCCGAGGAGGGGCAGCCCGTGCTCCTGGCGCGTAGCGTTGCGGCCTTTTAGGACTTCTGCGTCCGTCTGCCAGTTTTCGCCGACTTCGCTCCGCAGTTGCTCCTCTATTCGAGCCAGGGGCTCGCCCTCCACGCCGCCGAGCATCGCGGCCTCGTACTTTATGCCGAGCAGGAGCGAGTTCTTGTCTTCGATGGCCGGCTCCTACGCGCCGTAGGATTGCTCGACGCCGACGCGGCGTTCCTTCTTGAGCTCCAGCTTGGCGACGGCGGCGCGGTGGACCTCGTCCGGGCCGTCGGCGAGCCTGAGGATACGCGACTCGGCCCAGAAG
>JALZNL010000126.1 GCA_030857715.1 Actinomycetota bacterium
GTGGCACTGGCTGGCTTTCTGGGGACAATTTTCTTCGGCGAAGTCCTGTTCTCGCTGGCCCGGCCCGGTACCAGGGGCGAGATGCTCGGTACTACCCTCGTCACCCTGTTCATGCTCCTCATCCCGATCTCCATAGGCATCTCCATCTTGCGCTACCACCTCTTCGATATAGACCTCCTCATCAACCGCGCCCTCGTCTACGGTGTACTAACGGCGTGTGTAGTCGGCGTCTACGTCTTCGTCGTCGGCTACCTGGGCGAAGTCTTCCGCTCGGGCGACAATCTGCTCATCTCTCTCGCCGCGACCGGCGTCGTAGCGGTCCTGTTCGCGCCGCTCCGGGACCGTTTGCAGCGCGGCGTGAACCGCCTGATGTACGGCGAGCGCGACGACCCTTACGCTGTCCTCTCCGGCCTCGGCCAGCGGCTGGAAGCAGCGCTCGCGCCCGACGCGGCGCTCGCGACCATCGTCGAGACGACGGCCCAGGCGCTGAAGCTGCCCCACGCCGAGATCCGCGTCGAACAGGACGGAGGGTTCGTTGCCGTGGCGGAGTACGGGGCTCCGGCGGGCGAGCCCGTCGTCCTGCTCCTCGCACACCAGATGGAGCCGGTCGGGAAACTGCTGCTCTCGCCTCGCGCGCCGGGAGAGACTTTCTCAGCCTCGGACCGGCGCCTGCTGGAAGACCTGGCGCGCCAGGCCGGGGTCGCCGTACACGCAGCCCGATTGACCGCCGACCTGCGACGCTCCAGGGAGCGGCTCGTGAGCACGCGGGAGGAGGAGCGGAGGCGCCTGAGACGGGACCTGCACGACGGCCTGGGACCCCGGCTCGCCGCGCAGACCCTCAAAGTCGGCTCCGCGCGCTCGCTTTACCCTCGGGACCCCGCCGTCGCGGACGCCCTCCTCGCCGGGTTGGAAGCCGACATGGAGGCCGCACTCTCAGATATCCGCGACCTGGTCTACGGGCTCAGGCCGCCCGCGCTCGACGATCTGGGACTTGCCGGTGCGATCCGCGAGGCCGCCGACCGATACGCGACAGAAGATCTACGCATCACGGTTCACGCCCCGGAGGCCTTACGGGATCTCCCGGCCGCCGTCGAGGTGGCCGCCTACCGCATCGCGCAGGAGGCCCTGACCAATGTGGTCCGCCACGCGCGTGCAGGCTCCTGTCTCGTTCGCCTCTCGGTCGCCGGCGAGTTGGAGCTGGAGGTCTCCGACGACGGCAGCGGGGTGCCGGCGGACCGGCCCGCCGGGGTAGGATTGTCCTCGATGAAGGAGCGGGCCGCGGAGCTTGGCGGGACGCTGGAGATACTATCCACCCCGGAGCGCGGCACCCGCGTACTGGCCCGCCTGCCCCTGCCCGATGGTGGTTCGGCCGTGTCCCGGGGGCCGGCATGAACCGTTTGCGCGTGCTCGTCGCCGACGACCATCCCCTCTTCCGGGACGGTCTCAGCACCCTTCTGAGCTCGGCCGAGGACATGGAGCTCGCCGGGGAGGCGACCACGGGAGAAGAAGCCGTTTCTCTGGCCGCCGGGCTACGGCCCGACGTGATCGTGATGGACGTCAACATGCCGCCCCTCTCAGGCATCGAGGCCACGCGCCGGGTGGTGGAGGCAAACCCGGGCGTCCACGTCCTGATCGTCACCATGTTCGAGGACGACGGCACGGTCTTCCAGGCGATGCGCGCCGGGGCCCGCGGCTACGTCCTCAAGGGCGCCAACTACCAGGAGATGCTGCGGGCCATACGCGCGGTCGGGAACGGCGAGGCCATCTTCAGCCCGAAGGTCGCCGTCCGGCTGGTGGACTTTTTCGCCAGCGTTCGTCCGGCGGCCCCGCCGCGGGCATTCCCCGAGCTCAGCGACAGGGAGCGGGAGATCCTCGACCTTATCGCCGAAGGGCTCAAGAACCCCGAGATCGCCCGAAAGCTGTACCTCAGCCCCAAGACCGTCCGCAACCACGTCTCGAATATCCTCGGCAAGCTCCAGGTCGCGGACAGGACCGAAGCCATCATCCGGGCAAGAGAGGCCGGGCTGGGAGGTTCGTAGACTCATCCGCGCTCGCGAGGCAGGATGTGAAATATGGGGGCTACGGACCGACTCGATAGCTTGATGGAAGAGGGTTCAGAGTTTACAGAGCGCCCGGTTGGACGAGGCCGGTTTCATAGGCGAGCACGACCGCCTGTACCCGGTCGCGCAGGCCGAGCTTCGTCAGTATGTGCCCCACGTGGGTCCTGACCGTCGTCTCGGCAACGTACAGCTCGTCGGAGATCTCCGCGTTGGAAAGGCCGCGCGCCACGAGCTTGAGCACCTCGAATTCACGGTCTGTCAGGACCTGGAGTTGCTCGGGCCTGGCGGTTGGCGGCTGGCGGTGCGCGAACTCGGAGATCAGGCGCCGCGTGATCTGTGGGGCGAGCAAGGCTTCACCTTCCGCGACGACCCGGATCGCCGTGATGAGCTGGTCAGCGGGATTGTCCTTGAGCATGAAGCCGCTCGCGCCCGAGCGGAGCGCC
Organism: Actinomycetota bacterium; assembly: GCA_030857715.1. The sequence goes on from JALZNL010000126.1 coordinate 2,504, forward strand.
TCGTAGACGTACTCGTCGAGGTCGAAGGTGGTGAGGATGAGGACCCGAGGTTTGCTGTCGGGTCCGGTAACGATCCGGCGTGTCGCCGCCAGCCCGTCCAGGACCGGCATGCGGATGTCCATGAGAACGACGTCGGGCCCGAGCCGTCCAGCGGCTTCTATGGCTTCTCGTCCGTCACCGACTTCTCCGACCACTTCGATGTCCGGCTCGGAGTTGAGGATGGCCCGGAAGCCGGTCCTTACCAGCTCCTGGTCGTCGGCTATGATGACGCGGACGCTCACGGCCGATCCGAGTCGAGTGGGAGCCTGGCCCGGACGAGGTAGCCACCGTCCACCTTCTTACCGCTCTCGAGGACGCCGCCGTAGAGGGCGACGCGCTCGCGCATCCCGACGAGACCCTGTCCCGCGCCTCCGCTTCCGCCGGTTCCGGGGCCGTCGTCGGAGATCTCCAGTTCTAGCTCCTCATCCCGGTAACGGATCATCACCTTCGCGCGGGATGGTCCGGCGTGTTTGAGGGTGTTGGTTAGTGCCTCCTGTACGATCCTGTAAGCGGAGAGGTCTACCCCGGGTGGCAGCGGCCTGGCCTCACCTTCGACGCGCAGTTCGGTGGGCAAGCCGGCCTCACGCACCTGTTCGATCAGGGCATCCAGGCGCCCGAGGCTGGGCTGCGGGGCCAGCGCCAGCTCCGCGTCGGTGCGGCGCAGGATGCCGAGCAGACGTCTCATCTCCGTCAGCGCCTGTCGTCCGGTCGTCTCGATGGAACCGAGGGCCTGGCGGGACTCTCTTTGCTCGCCTTCTAGCAGGCGCTGGGCGGCCTGGGCCTGAACCACCATAACGCTGACGCTGTGGGCGATCACGTCGTGCAACTCGCGGGAGATCCGGGACCGCTCCTCGGCGACGGCGACCCGCGCCTTCTCCTCGCGCTCGACCTCCAGCCTGGCGGCGAGGTCTTCGAGGCGCTCCGCCTGTAACCGGCGCTGGCGGATCGTCCTCCCGATAAACCAGAACATGAGATAGAGAATCCAGGCGGGGACGATGTCGCCGGCGTTTACGCCTATCAGGAAACGAGGGACGTCTATTACCAGGACCTCCGCCGCGAAGGCGATCGCGGCGGCAATGACCGCGCGGCGTCCCTCTCCGTGGACGGCCACCGAGTAGGAGATAACGAGGAAGATAATGAAGCTGGAGAGCGGTGGCTCGCCCGCCGCGGGATCGAAGAAGTTGGCCTGGATGCCGAGCAGGGCCAGGGCTACGAGTAGCACGGCGACCGGCGCCCGCCGCCGCCAGAGGAACGCCAGGCAGACCACGAAGAAGATCAGGGTGTTGATCAAGAGCAGACCGGTATATGGACCCGTCGCGAATGGACTCGCCCATATCTCGAGCAGCGCCAGCACGAACAGCGCGAGGGCGATCAACCAGTCCACCAACACCGCGGCGTGCTGTCGCAACTTGATGCTCATGTCCTGCAATCTATCTCTTACCTTTCCCTACCGCGTCATTATGGAGGATGATCCCGCCCTCCGGTAATCATCCTCCAGGCTTACCCACAAATCCTTGCGCAGCATGACGCCGCGGCCGTCGGGTTCTCTTATCTTGTTGCGAGACGGTCGAAACGAGGAAAGGCGGACGATCATGGAAAGGCGGATCTTGCCCCGGCTGGGAGCCGTATGCGGCATCCTTTACGTGGTGCTCATACTGGTCGGAAACTCCGTGTACGAGTCGGGTAACGAGACGGTAGGACTTCCGATGGAGCTTATCGGGATGCTCCTCTTCATCCCGTTCCTCGGCTACCTCTACAGCCTCCTGCGAAGGGCGGAAGGCGAGGATGGCTGGCTCTCGGCGACCGCTTTCGGGGCGGGGTTGGTGGAGTTTACGATCAAGCTCGTCAGCGTGATTCCCGCCTTCGCAGCCCGCACCGAAGGATTGAGTCCCCAGGTACATCAGGCCCTGGAGAACATGGGCAACTTCGCCTACATCATCACCATGCTCCCGGTCGGCGTAATGATGGCCGCCGTCGCCATAGTGATTCTAAAGACCCGCGTACTGCCCCTCTGGCTCGGGTTGCTGGCCGCGATCACAGCACCCGCCTGCCTGGTCAACGGCATGTTCTTCGACGCGGACTTCGGCCCGGCGTTCCTGCTGTTCCTGCTCTGGATAGCCCTCTCCAGCGTCGTCCTGACGCTGCGCGGCCGTGCGAGCGTAGCGTCAACGGTCACTCCCGAACCCGCGCGAGTGAGGTAAGCCATGCCTTCTTCGACGATCATCCGGTGGAGTGGGCTGGCGGCCCTGGCGGGGGGGCGCTGTTCATGATCGCTGAGTCCCTGAGCCTGCTGCTCGTCCGCTTCAACGACTACGCCGAGTCGGCGATCACGGGCACGTTCGTCGCCCAGCAGATGCTGTTCTTGACCGGCGCGGTGCTGCTCCTGGGCGGCCTGGTCGGTCTCTACGCCCGGCAGTCGGAGGCCGCCGGCAGGTTGGGCCTGGCGGGTTTCCTCGTCGCCTTCCTGGGGACGGCGCTGCTCGTGGGCCTCTTCTTCGTCCAGGCTTTCTTCGTGCCGTACCTCGCAACCCGGTTCCCCGAGGTCCTAGACGCCGGGGAGCAGGGTCTGTTGGCGGTAGGGTTCGGCCTGACTTTCATAGTTTTTCCCGTGGGCTGGCTACTCTTCGGTGTAGCCACGCTCAGGGCCAGGGTCTACCCTCGCGCCGCCGCCATCCTCCTCGTCATCGGCACGGTGTCCACCTTCGTCCCCGTACCCACTGCCACCGTTGTCCTCGACGTGGCCGTGGCCTGGCTCGGCCTCCACCATCTGCGGACGGGCAACATGCACGCCGCGCAGCCGGTGCGCGTGGGTTGATCTCCGATGCCGTTCTGTACAGAAACACGCGAAAGATTCGAGAGAAGGTCTATCTGGCAGATGGCGGCTTCCGCATCCTCGAACCTGCGGTCTCCGCGCCACGGCGCCGGGGAAGGAGAGACGATATGATCGGGGCGGGTGAGGCAATGAAGCTTTCTCTCATCGGACACGAGTTCCGCTTCTTCGGTCACAGGTTCCACGTCCTTGAATCGAGCCGGGGCACAGGCGACGGGTCGTTGCGGATCGAGTACTTCGCCCCTCCGCGCGCGAACATTCCCGAGCACATACATCACTTTCAGGAGGAGCAATTCGAGGTCGTCTCCGGGAGACTGGGCGTCCGCGTGGGAGGACAGGAGTCGATCCTGAGTCCGGGCCAGAGTGCAAGCGGTCCACCGGGCGTTCCTCATGCATGGTGGAATCCCAATGACGAGGGGGAAGTTTGTTTTGTGGTGGGGATCCGTCCCGGACTGGGCGTTGAGATTGTGTTCGAGACGCTGGTCGGCCTAATGCGGGAGGGGAAGACCATCGGACCGGTCCCCAGGAACCCATTGCAGCTCGCGGTTCTGGCCCAGGAGATCGGGAGTTGGGTTGTGCTGACGCGGGTGGAGAAGGCGCTCTTCGCGCCGGTTGCGGCCCTGACGTTCGTCGGCAGGCTGCTCGGGTACAGGACTTGCTACCCCGAGTACAGCGGTTGGACCGGGGACGGCTGACCCAGAGGGCGTGGATGTCTCCGGTCAAGGCGTCCACGACCATCCGCCCTGGAGAGCCTGCCGCCCTCTACGAACCCAGGTTTGTCATGACGTGCTTGATGCGGGTGTAGTCCTCGAGGCCGTACATGGAGAGGTCCTTTCCGTGGCCCGAGTGCTTGAAACCGCCGTGGGGCATCTCGGCGACAATGGGGATGTGAGTGTTGATCCAGACGCACCCGAAGTCCAGCCGCCTGCTGACCCGCATCGCCCGCCCATGGTCCTTCGTGAAGACGCTCGAAGCGAGGCCGTACCGGACGCCGTTGGCCCACTTCACTGCCTCGTCCTCGTCGCTGAAGGGCTGGACGGTTATGACGGGGCCGAAGATCTCATTCTGCGACGCCTCGTCATCCTGCCTCAAGCCCGAGACGACGGTCGGCGAGTAGAAGTACCCTGAGCCGTTGCCGGCCTTCTGCCCACCGGCGGTTACCTCGGCGTGGTCGGGGAGCCTCTCGACCATGCCGGCGACGTGCTCCAGCTGGGTGGGGTTGTTGAGGGGACCGTAGAGGACGTCCTCGTCGCTCGGGGCGCCCGTCTTCGTGTTTTTTGCCTGCTCGGTGAGGGCTGCGACAAAGTCGTCGTAGGCGCCGGGGGCGGCGAGGACGCGGGTGGCGGCGGTGCAGTCCTGGCCTGCGTTGAAGTAGCCGCCGACGGCTATGGCTTCGGCGGCGGCCTCGATGTCCGCGTCGTCGAAGACGATGACCGGCGCCTTGCCGCCGAGCTCGAGGTGAGTGCGCTTGAGGTCGCGGGCGGCGGCCTCGGCGACCTGCATCCCGGCGCGGATGGAGCCTGTGATGGAGACCATCTGGGGGATGGGGTGCTCGACGACGGCGCGGCCGGTGTCCCGGTCGCCGCAGA
>JALZNL010000671.1 GCA_030857715.1 Actinomycetota bacterium
GTATCGAGGAGGCCCGCCTCGCCTTCGAAAAGATGCTCTCCTACGCCAACCACCTCGGTCTCTACGCTGAGGAGATCGGCCCCTCCGGCGAGGCCCTCGGCAACTTCCCCCAGGCGCTCACGCACCTCTCCCTCATAAGCGCCGCCGTCCACCTCGACCGCGCCCTCGGCTAGCGTTCGTCGTGATGGGCGCAGAAGCGTTGCCGGACTTCCGCCTCCGCCCGGACGGGGAAGTCGCCTCGGGCTTCGCCGCCCTGGGGCTGAAAGACTTTCGCGCGGCTGCCTGCCACGTGCGGGATCTGCCGTACGGCAGGAACTCTGACAGGTCGGACTACGGGCTCGTGCTCGACGAGGCCCGCGGCACTTGCAGCACCAAGCACGCGCTCCTCGCCGCCCTGGCCCGGGAGCACGGCGCCCCGGTCGGGCTGCGGCTCGGTGTCTACCTGATGGACGGGCGCAACACTACTGGCGTCGGGCCGGTCCTGCGACGGCACGGGTTGGACGCTCTGCCGGAGGCGCACTGCTACCTCGCCTACCGGGAGACGCGCGTGGACGTGACGCGCGCGCAAGCGCGCATCCCCGGACCGTTCCTGCGCGAAGAGACGATAGCGCCGGGGCAGATCGGCGCCTACAAGGTCGAGGCACACCGGGCCTTCTTGCGGGCCTGGGCCACGGAGCGCGGGTTGGACCCTGACCTCGTGTGGCTCGCGCGGGAGGAGTGCATAGCCGCCCTGTCAGGGATCGACGCCAGAACTAGGACAGCATCCCAATAAGCGCCAGGACGACGACCGAGATCGCCACGGGGGCTATCGCGAGGCGTGTGATCTCACCCTCCCGCCCCACGAGCCCGGTCGCCGTGGCCGCGAGCACGATGCGCTGCGGCGCCAGCAAACTGGCGTGGCTCCCGGAGACGTTCTGCGACGCCGCCGCCAGGGTCTCCGGAATACCGAGCCCCCGCGCCGCCTCGACCTGCAACGGCATGAAGAGCGCGTTGGAGGCCGCGTTGGAGCCCGCCAGCGCCCCCCCGAAGGCCCCGAGGACGGGCAGGACGGCAGGATAGAGCCCCCCGAACCGCCTGGCCTGTTCGGCCAGCACTCCTGCGGCCCCGCCGTCGGCCACGACCGCCCCGGCGAGCACGAACGTGAGGACCGCGCCGGCCGTCGGCAGCCACTGGCGCCCCGTACCGCGGACCGCCCCGCCCAGCCGATGACCACCCACGCCGAGCAACAGCGCCGCGAACACGGAGGAGGCGAGCAGCGGCAGTCCCGGCCCGTCGAGGACGGGGCCGACCAACGCGACTGAACCGGGGTCTCCGAACGCGTTTACGACTACGAGCAGCACCAGCAAGAACGCGTAGGGCAGCAGGGCCCGCACCGGCACGTCCCTCGCCCGACGCCAACGGCGCGCAAGGAACACAGCCGTGGCCGCCAGCCCGCCGACCGCGCCGGAGAGCTCAGGGACGAGGTACAGGCTCGTCGCCAGCGTCCCCGCCCCGGCAGCGAGGCCCAGGAGAACTGCTTCGGCCCCGTGTCGTCGTGCCCCCGACCATCCACCGGCCAGCGCGACCGCCGCGACGCCGTAGACGGGAAATAGGGGGACGCTCAGGAAGGCGCTCGCGTCCGACAGCTCGCCGAAACCCATGCCGGCCAGGTCCGCGCCGATGACGGTCCCCACGCCGAGAGCCCCCCACGGCACGGCGCACTGGCCCCAGCTCGCCAGGACAGCCGCCTTGAGGGGCGAGAAGCCGGCGGCGAGCAGGATCGGGGCGCTGATAACGACCGCAACCCCGAACCCCGTCACCGACTCGAAGAACGGCGCCACCCCAACCACAACACCCGCCGCCAGCGCGACGGGATCGGGCTCCAGCCTCCCGAGAAACCGCGAGACTTCCTCCACGGCCCCACCAGCCGCGAGCAGGTTGTACAGCAACAACCCCCCGAAGAGCACGAACAAAACCCGCCCCGAAGTACCAAGCCCCCCGATCAGAGGCCCCAGCAAATCCGAAGCCCCGAGCGCCAGCGCACCGGCGACCGCCACCCCGAGCGTCGCCACCCCTACCCGCGACGCCGGCCATCCGAGCACGAGAAGCCCCACGCCAGCCACGACAAACGGC
>JALZNL010000672.1 GCA_030857715.1 Actinomycetota bacterium
GCCTCGCTCTGGTCCGGGCGGGATACCTGACCGAAGAAGGGTCAGATCCGGTGCGCGGGTTCTACCGCGGCGTGTTCCGCGCGGAGGGATGGCAGGTGGCGAACGTGGAGTACTCGGAAGACGGCTGGCACTTTTTGGTCCTGCGCGGCGGTCGGGAGGCCGGGGTGGAGGTCTTGCCGCGCGACGGGGGTTCGGAAGTAAAGATCGAGCTCAGCGGTCCGGCCGGTGGATCTCAGGAGTCCGGGGCGTCGGCGGGCGGTTCGAAGCGATAGCCGGCGCCGCGGACGGTCTGGATCACGGACGGCTCGCCGCGCCGGTCGAGCTTGCTCCGCAGGTACCGGACGTAGACGTCCACCACGTTCGAGCCGGGGTCGAAGGAGTAGTCCCAGACGGACGAGAGGATCTGCTGCCGGCTCAACACCTGCCCCGGGTGGCTCATGAAGTACTCCAGAAGGGCGAACTCGCGGCTGGAGAGTTCGATCTGCTTTCCTCCCCGGTTGACGCGGCGGGAGCGGAGGTCCACGTTCAGGTCCCCGAAATCCATCTTCGAGGACCAGGGCTGGTCCGAGCGGCGGGTGAGCGCCCGCATTCGGGCCAGAAGCTCTTCGAGGTCGAAAGGCTTCGTGAGGTAGTCGTCGGCCCCGCCGTCCAGGGCGTCCACCTTGTGGCGCATCTCGTCGCGGGCGGTGAGCATCAGGACGGGAAGCCCGGGACGGCGCAGTCGGATGCGCTTGAGCGCCTGCTGGCCGTCGAGGCGGGGCAGCATGATGTCCAGAAGGACCATCTCGACGGACTCCTCGGCGGCCAGGCGAACGCCCTCCTCGCCGTCTGCGGCCTTCAGGGTGCTGTGGCCGTGGGCGGCGAGGCCGCGCTCCAGGAACCGCACGATGGCGGGGTCGTCTTCCACGATCAGTACCAGCATATCGTCCGCAAGTATAATGCAGGGGCGCCTTGAATCGTAGGGAGGCGCCGGAGAGGTCTCGGAAGGCTGGGGTTGTTTTGAATTGGATCAAGGGTATCCGCGCCGAGCCGTGGCGGGTGACCATGGGGGCCGTCGGCGGCCTGCTGGTCGCTATTATCATCGCCGGCCTCATCGGCTTCTGGCAGACGCGCAACATCGAGCAGGTCGCCGATGAAGCGTTCGACTACGTAGAGCTCGAAGACGAGGGCGACGACATTCGCGCCGCGATCCTGGACGTCCGCCACTACCACCGCAACCTCTACTTCCCGGCCGTGGACTCCGGCCGCCTGCCGCGCGGCGGCATAGAGAACTACGAGGCCACCCGGGCGAAGCTCGACGAGGAGATAAACGAGCTCGCCATGGTGGAACCCTACGACCCTGAAGCCCCGCAACCGGAGGACTTCAGGCGCAGGGCGGACGAGTACTACGCGGATTTCCAGCCCTTCCTGCAACAGACGACGGTCGAAGACCGGGAGGCCTTCGAAGAGGCCAGCGACCGGGGGCTGAGGCAGATCGAACAGATGGAGCAGGCCGCGGAGCAGTTGGACGGCCTCGGCGAGGACCTCACGGACGACTCGCTGCAGAGGGTGGACCGGGCCGCGAACACCTCCGAGTTCGTGCTGCTCGGGGCAATCGTCGGCCTGCTGCTGGCCGGGGTGGTGCTGGCCTACGCGGCGGTGCGTGTTGTGAACGAGCTCAGGCGCCTCTACGCCGAACAGCAGGAGGCTTCCGCGAAGGTGGCCGAGGCCTCCCGCCAGAAGACGGACTTTCTGGCCGATGTCTCCCACGAGCTCCGCACGCCGCTCACCGTGCTGCGCGGCAACGCCCAGGTCGGCCTGGCGCTCGGCGCCGAGGGCGAGCAGAAGCAGCTCCTCGAAGACGTGGTCGAGGAGTCAAAGCGCATGTCGCGCATGGTCGAGGAGCTCCTCTTCCTCGCCCGCTCGGACTCCTCGCCGCCCTCCCTGGATCCGGAGACCATCTCCGTCCCGCCCTTGATGTCCGAGCTGGCAGGACGGGCCGAGGTGCTCGCCCGGGAGCGCGGCGCCACGTTGGTGACGGACGTGCTGGCCGAGGGCACGCTGCGGGCTGACCCGAACCGCCTGGAGCAGGCCGTCCTGATCCTGGTGGACAACGCCATAAAGTACGGCCCG
>JALZNL010000673.1 GCA_030857715.1 Actinomycetota bacterium
CGCCGCTTATCATCGGGGCGATGCTCGGGGCGCCGCTCGGCGTGCGCCTGCGGGACTGGATGCCTGAGGGCAAGCTGCGGGTCGGTTTCGGGGTCTTTATGGTGATCGTGGCGTTGCAGCTCTTCTCGGAAGCTCTGGGCCTCTTCTAGCGGGGGCGGGATCTTGCCGACGGTTTCCGCTGCCGTGCGTTATCCTTTGTCTCCATGTCCGAGCGGCACTACTACGAAGACCAACATTTCCGGACCTCGGAAGAGGAGCGCCCGACCCGCAAGAAAAGTGGCGGGGGCGTCGTCGAGTACCTCGTCATACTCGTCGTCTCGTTCGCGCTCGTCTTCGGCTTCGTCCGGCCGTTCGTGGTGGAGGCGTTCTGGATCCCCTCTGGGAGCATGATCCCGACGCTCCAGATCAACGACCGCGTCCTCGTGAACAAGTTTATCTACCGCTTCACGGAACCCGAACGCGGCGACATCGTCGTCTTCGAGAGCGTGGATGACCCGGACACGGACCTCATAAAGCGCGTCGTCGCCCTCCCGGGAGACAGGATAGCGGTCCGCTCGGGGCGCCTCATCGTGAACGGGGAGCCCCAGAAAGAGCCTTTCACGAACAAGAAGTTCCCCGACAGGACCTTCTTCGCCGCGACCACCATCCCGAAGGACCACGTCTTCGTGATGGGCGACAACCGGGCCAACTCCCAGGACTCCCGCGTCTTCGGCCCCCTGCCCAAGGAGAACATAGAGGGCGAGGCCTTCCTGCGCTTCTGGCCGCTGGACAGGATAGGCGGCCTCCTCTAGCGTGAGCGGGGAAGACCGTGCCGGCCGGCGGAAGGCCGTGCTGAAGGCGGTGCTTGAGATCCCCGTGATACTCCTGATCTCCTTCGCCCTCGTCTTCGGCTTCGTCCGCCCCGTGGTCGCGGCCCCCTTCCACATCCCCACAGAGAGCATGGTCCCGACCCTGATGGTCAAGGACCGTCTCCTCGTCAACAAGCTCGCCTACGATTTAGGAACCCCCGAACGCGGCGACATAGCCCTCTTCGAGAACCAGCAGGGCGAAGAGGACCCCCTGATCAAGCGCGTCGTCGGCCTCCCCGGCGACGAGTTGAAACTGCGCAAAGGAAGGGTCTACGTGGACGGCGTGCCCCTCGATGAGCCCTACCTAGAGCGCGACCCCTGCAAGCCCGGCTACCCGAAGACCTGCTCCTTCGGCCCCGTAACCGTCCCCAAAAACCACTACTTCATGATGGGCGACAACCGGACGAACTCGCTCGACTCCCGCTTCTTCGGGCCCGTTCCCGAAGACGACATTGTCGGCGAAGCCCTCGTCCGCTTCTGGCCTCCCGGCCGCGCCGGATCACCGTGAGGTAGGTATAAGGTTTTGAGGTTTGAGGCTTAAGGTGTGAGGTGCGGTAGGCGTGCGCTCTTCTGTGACCCTCGACGAGATTGCGCGGCAATGTTCCGCCGCCCGCCCGGAGGCTGATGCCTCAAAACCTTGAACCTAGAGCCTAACTAACTACTTGCTCTGTGACGGTGCGGGGGTCGAAGTAGGCGCGGAAGCGGCTGACCTTGCCCTCTTCTATCTCCAGGAGGCTCACGCCGTCGTAGGAGACGTCCTTGCCGTTGGCGTCGCCGGAGGTGGTCCATTCGAGGGCGGCGTGGCCGGCCTCGTCGGCGAATACGTTGCGGAACTCGCTCTTCATGCTGCCGAAGGTGTCCCGGTAGCTCGTCCAGAAGTCGCGCAGGCCGTCGTGGCCGGAGAAGGTCTTGGGGACGGCCACGTTTCCGACGTCGCAGTCCTCGGCGTGGACCTCGACGAGGGCCTCCACGTCCCTATCCTCTTCGAGCTTCCACAAGGCTTCCACGAACCTGTCGGCCACTTCTCTGGACATGGGATCTCCCCTCGTTCGGGTTACGGTCTCAGGCGAGGGTAGTGCTTACCCCGGTGGGCGGGCTGTAAATCCGCACCCACCGGGGAACGCTTCGGCGAACGGCTAGCCTTTTGGAACCTCTTCGATCTCGACGCGCTCGATGGTCTCGCCCGGCTCCCGGGCGCGCTGTGGGTCCCGCTCCTCGATGGAGTTCACCACGTCCATGCTATCGACCACCTCGC
>JALZNL010000127.1 GCA_030857715.1 Actinomycetota bacterium
AGCATGAGCGTCGCGCAGGTGTGGCGCGTGGCGTGGAACGGTATATCTGGCAGCCCGGCCTTCTGGAGGAGGGGCTTGAACGAGCGGTTGACGACGTTGGAGGCTTCGAACGGGGTGCCCCTGCCCGTGGCGAACACCAGGTCGCGGTCCCCATAGGGAGCGCCGCGCGCGAGCCGCTCCTCGCTCTGCCGCAGCCGGTGCGCCTTCAGCGCCGCCGCGACCCTCTCGCCGAAGTGGTGCGCAGGATCGGCCACGAACTGCTGCAAAAGGGCACCTACTCCGCGCTGGGCGGTGACGCGCTTCCCTACGCCGAGGCCAACGCCCTCTTCGGGGACAATGCTCGGCACGATCTTTCGAGCGGGGGTTAGCGGCGCTCGACGGGACATCTGTGAATCAACCGTCCCCGATGAGTCGGTCGGACGGCTATTGCCGGTCACCGCCGGCACCCCGCTCCAGCTCCGCGAACACGGCCGCGAGCGTGGTTCCCAAGGCCCTGGCGAGCCTGTCGGCCGTCACTATGGAGGGCGTCCTCTCGGCCCTCTCTATGGCACCCACGTAGTTGCGGTGCAGCCCGGAAAGCTCGCCCAGGCGTTCCTGGGACAGGCCGCCCTCCAGCCGCAGCCGCTTCACCAGCGCGCCGAATGTTGACGCGGGATAGCTACTCAAGTAACATAGTCTGTGGAGGGTAGATCTGGGGGGCGAGGGACCGGTCGGGCCGGGAACTGGCGAGGGATCTTGGACGGTCTCGATGTTCGTGCGACCCCCTTCCACGAAGGGGACGGGGAGGTACATGAGTACTTTGATCGAACGGGTGACCGGCTCCCGGCTCGGGGGGACCTCGGAGCAGTCGATACGCCTGGGCCTCGGAATTATCCGCCTTGGCCCGGTTCTGATCCTGCTGCTCCTCGTGATGGTGATGACGCTCTTGAGCCCGGTGTTTTTCTCGGTGGCCAATGTCTCGAACGTAGTCGTGCAGACCTCTGTGCTCGCCGTCCTCGCCATAGGCCAGCTCTTTGTGATCCTGGTCGCGGGGATAGACCTCTCGGTCGGGTCCGTGCTGGGGCTCGCGACGGTGACCGGCGCCATAGCCTACACGTTCAACCAGACCGCCGGCGGCTTCTTCTCCATCGCCATCATCCTCCTGACCGGCATGGCGGTGGGCTGGCTCAACGGGTTCTTGTACGTCAAGGGAAAGATGCCGCACTCTTTTATCCCGACGCTCGCGACGCTGTACGCGGCGCGGGGGTTGGCACTCGTGATCTCGGATGGACGCCCGATACCCGGCGTCTCTCCCGTGGTTGTTTTCCTCGGCAGCGGGTACATCGGGCCGATCCCGATGCCGGCGATCGTGGTCATCGTGCTCGCGGCGATTGCGATAGTCGTGACGAAACGCCTCAAGTGGGGACGCTGGGTCTACGCCGTAGGCGGTGACAAAGAGGCCGCCCGCAGGACGGGTATTCCTGTAGACAGGGTCCTGATCTCGGTGTTTGTCATCAGCGGTCTCATGGCCGGCTTCGCCGGACTGCTCACCTCGGGCAGGACTGATGCCGGCTTCCCGACAGCCGGCGAGCTGTCTGAGCTGACAGCCATCGCCGCCGTCATCATTGGCGGGGCGAGCTTCTTTGGCGGCCGGGGGTCGGTCATAAACGTGATCGTCGGAGCACTCATCATCGGGGTGATACAGAACGGCCTGAACCTGCTGAACGTGAACGTCTACTACCAGCTGGTGGCCACCGGCGCGATAGTCATTATCGCGGTGGAGCTCGATGTGCTCCGGCGGCGCCTGGAGGAACGCTTCCGCTCGCTCCAAGCCAGGGAGGCTTGACGTGGAGACAGAACGCGCGCAAGAGACCCGCGAAGAGAATGGCGGCCCGGTCCTCGAAGTAAAGAACGTCACCAAGCGCTTCGGCGCCACGCTTGCCCTGAACCGGGTGAGTTTGGAGTTGCACCGGGGAGAGGTGCTCGCGTTGCTCGGCGACAACGGGGCGGGGAAGTCCACCCTGATCAAATGCCTCAGCGGCGTCCACGAGCCCGACGAGGGGCAGATCCTAATCGAGGGCGAAGAGGTGCGCATCGACTCCCCGATGCGGGCCCGCGACCTGGGCGTGGAGACCGTCTACCAGGACCTAGCCCTCTTCGACAACATGACCGTCGTAGGCAACTTCTACGCCGGCAGAGAGCCTACGATGCCGCGCTGGCTCGGCAACTGGGGCTGGGTGAAGGACGGCGAAATGGCGAACGAGGCGAACGACCTCATAGACCGCCTGGAGGTCAACCTCCCCGGCGCGGACATGGAGATCGGACTGATGAGCGGGGGGCAGCGCCAGGCCGTCGCGAGCGCCCGCGCGATGGCCTTCGGGCGCAAGATCGTCATCCTCGACGAACCTACCTCGGCTTTGGGGGCGCGCGAGTCAGGGAACGTGCTGCGCCTGATCCAGGAGGCGCCCCAACAGGGGGTCTCCGTGATCGTCATCTCCCACAACCTCGAGCATATTATGCAGGTGGCCCAGCGGGCCGTGGTGATGCGTCAGGGCCGGGTCGTGGGAGAGGAGGAGCCGACCCAGGAGAACCACGAGCGCCTCGTCTCCCTGATAGTCGGCAGCGCCGACGGGCAGGTTGAAGGTGGGAACACCGAAGACGGGAGCGCAGAGCCGGAGAACGGTGCCCGCGACGAGGGGCGGCGCGGTGAGTAAGAGATCGGCGGTGGTGGCCCTCTCGACGCTGGTCTTAGTGCTCGCAGGGTGCGGCGGCCAGCTCGCCCTCTCTTCGCAGACGGCGGACATGAAGATCGGCTACGTGCCGAAAACCCTGGATCAGGAATTCTGGGTTACGACCGAGCGGGGGGCCCTGGCCGGCGGCGAGAAGCAGAACGCCACCGTTCTGGTCCAGGCCCCGACCTCGGAGCTCGCCGTCGACCAGCAGATAGCCATCGTCGAGAACCTCATGACCCAGAACATAGACGCCCTCATCGTAGCCCCGGCCGACTCTATCCTGATGAAGCCCGTCCTGACGCGAGTGAGCGAGGAGATACCGGTGATCCTGCTCGACACGGACATCCCCGGCTGGAAGGGGAAGACCTCCTACATCGGCTCAGACAACCTCGCGGCCGGCGTGAAGGCCGGGGAGTACATCCGCGAGGAGTTGAAGGGGGAGGGGACCGTGGGGCTCATAACCGGGATCCCGGGTTCGGTACCCGGCGACCAGCGCGAGGCCGGCATGAGAAAGGGGATAGAGGGCACCGATATTCAGGTGGTGCAGGAGATCGCCGCCGACTTCGACCGGCTGAAGTCCGTAGGCGCTATGGAGGATATCCTCCAGAACAACCCGAACGTTGACGCGGTCTTCGCGACCAACGACCAGATGGCCCTCGGCGCGATAGAAGCGCTCCAGATCCACGGTCGGGATGACGCCCTGCTCGTCGGCGTGGACGGGGCGGTCGAGGCGACCCAGGCGATCATCGGCGGCGACATGGACGCCTCGGTGGCGCAGAACCCGTACGCGATGGGTAAGGTCGGCGTGGAGCAGGCGGTGGCGGCTGTAAACGGCGAGTCGGTGAAGCCCAGGAGCAACACGGGCCTCACCCTTATAACCCAGAAGAACGCCGACAGCTACCTCAAGGTGAGGGAAGATCAACTCGGCTCGCTGCTGGGCGTGCAAAACTGAAGGGTCCTGGGTGAAGGTCGGACTGCTTGGGGTGGGCCGCATCGGGGCCCACCACGCCGGCGTGCTCGCCAGAGACCCGGCCTTGGACAAGATACTCGTCGGGGACGCGAACCCGACGCGCGCCGCAGAGGCTCGCGAAAGAGGCCTCGAACGGGAGCGATGACGACTATAGCGCCGACGAGGCCCGGTACGGCCCGCGGACGGGCGTCGCGGGGCCATGTGAGCATGGCCGACTCCAGGGGTGCCCCGAGCCGGCGCGGTCCAGCGTGGCCCTCGTGGGGGGCCGGGCGGGCGTCCCGGGCAAGAATATATACAAAGAAGCCCGTTTCGCCCTCGACGCAGATCTCCGGCAATCCCGCGCTTTCGCCAGGAAGCCCGAAAAGCGAAGGGCGTTCAACAGCCTGCGAGCGATTTTGCGAACCTCGAAGACCTCGGTCAGCCCCCGAGACGCCCGCGGCCTTTCCGGCCGGGTGAGGCCACGCCTTCTGGGTACGCGTCGTCGCCCGTCTGAGCGTCCTAGCCGGACCGCGGGAGCGGCGTCGAGGGAATCCCGCGACGGCGCGGAAGGTTGGGCTTGATCTGGCGGGCTTGGCCGGATAGGGAAAGAGGCCGGGTAGGACACCGCGACGGCGTGAGAGCCGTTTAAGGCGGGTTTAGCGAGCAACGACGCCGGCCCTCGTCCCGATCCGGCCCAGGGTGAATAATCGGGACGGACCCGATGCTCATCCACCGTCGCCTGCCCGGCGCGGGGACCGTCGTCACCGGCCTCGTTCATGCCGGGTTCGTCCCCCGCGCCGTCTCCTCGACCAGCATGTCCACCACCTCTTCGAGCCGCCCCGCGCGTCTGTAGGCCCGGCGCTGGCGACTCGCGCCGTTGCCTCCCCGAAGGGTTTCGCCCACGAGCGAAGTGACCTCCTCCCAGTCGTCGAACTCTTCGAGCGCCGGGCGCGTGAAAGTGAGCAGATTCTCGATCATCTCCCGCGCCGGAACGGCCCGCCTGGCCTCGACGTCCACGAGGTCCGCGTCGAGGCCGTGACGGGAGGCGACGAAGTGGGCGGCGCGCACGAGCTCCGGGCGGGCGTTCGGGTAGGGCTCCTCGCGTTCGGCCCGCTCGCGGCAGGTGCGCACGAGGGCGCGGCAGAGGCCCGCGAGCATGACGGCCTCGTCCACCTTGGTGCACACGTCGGCGACCCGGATCTCGACCGTCTCGAGCTCTTGGGGGAGGCGCGCGTCCCAGTAGATCCCGGCGGCGTCGGGGACGCTGCCTGATTCCACGAGCGCCTCGACGAGGGCGTCGTGCTCGGCGAGCGACGCGAAGGGCGCGGGCGGACCCGCCGTCGGGAAGCGGCCCCACACCTGGGTACGGTAGCTGGCGTAGCCGGAGTCCTCGCCTAGCCAGAAGGGGGAGTTGGCCGAGAGCGCGAGCAGCGGCGCGAGCCACGGGCGCAGTCGGTTCAGGACCTCCACCGCGGCCTCGCGCTCTTTCAGGCCGACGTGCACGTGGAAGCCGAACGAGAGTTGCTGCTCCGCCAGCCGCCCAAACCTGTCCACGATCCCCTCGTAACGCTCCTTCGGGGTGAGTTCCTGCTCCTTCCAGTGCGCGAACGGGTGCGTGCTCGCGGCGGCGATCCTGCTCCCCTCGGCCGCCGATGCCTCTATGACGCCGCTCCGCAGGCGCAGGATCTCCGAGCGCACCTCCGCGAGCGTGCTGCAGATGGGGGTCATGACCTCGATCTGGGAGACCAGCATCTCGGGCGCGACCCCGTCGCCCAGAACCTCCCGCGCCCGCCGCAGGACGTTCTTGCCCCGGGGGCTCATCCCCCGGGTCTCGGTATCTACGATTTGGTACTCTTCTTCGACCCCCAGGGTGTACCCATCTGCCCGCGTCGACACGCCCCTCGCCTCCTCCGGTAGCGGTGCCCGAGGATATGCCGGTGGCTCCCGTGTCCTCGGACCAAACTTTGGCGCAAAGATACCACCCCGGAGCGGTCTACCGATCGTCCCATCGGCGTACCTCGAACCGGGAGTCGATCACCCACTTGTTGGGGAGCATTCGGCGGTGTCTAGGTCCGTGGGAGGGTGGGACCGGGTCGGACGAGATGGGGAAGGGTGTGGGCGACGAACGGCGCCCGGAGCCAAGTGAAGTCCAAAGCAGGATGCGCGAGGCGGACTGGGGCGTCGGCGAGAAGACCGGAACGCTGCGGAGGGCCGCCGACGGCGCGCTAGGGAGGTGTGGGTATGGGAACCCCTTCGTCGTGCTCGAGTATAGTGCCGTCCGGATGTTGCAGCGCAACGCACGGAGGAGAGAAGGCCGAGCGCCCCTACGAGGAGGCCGTCGGAGACGCCGCGCGCGAGGCGCCGAGCGAGGGGGAGCTCCAGCGAGATGCTAGGGGTGGAGGCCAACCGGTATAGAGAAGAACCCACGGGCGGCTGCTACAGAGTGCTCACATTCCGCCGCAGCCCCCTCCCTGAGGCCACGAGCCCTACCGGACTATTTTAGCCCTCCCCCTTCGAGGATACGGTGGCTCCGCAGCCTCTTTGATCGCTGCGGTCAACGACAGGTTGATCACCGTCGGGGGCCGGGACACGCAGGTCGTGCCGGATGGTCTCGCGCGTCAATTAACGCGTGTTTACGCGTGGCGCTTATAGAGACCGGGACCACGTGAACTTTCCGGAGAAAGGCGAGTAGAAAAGGGGGACGGCGGCGCAACGGTCTGCCCCCTGCGGACTCTTGATGCCTGGGCCTTCTACGGAGCGGCCGGCTTAGGTATCGTGCAACATCGGCGGACGAGTAGACAGACCCATAAGGGCACGCGTAAACACGCGTTAATTCGGCCGAATAGCGTGTTCCAGCCCTTAGATGCCGGCTAGTGCCTGTCCAGCTTGCGGGCTATGTCCTTGTGGTCGAGCCGGTAGCAGATCGAGCGACCGTGCGGGCACGTGGCCGGGTAGCGGCTGCCCAACCAGTCCTTGATCAGCGCCTCCATCTCCGGGTGGGAGAGCCTGTCTCCGAGCTTTACCGCCGAGTGGCACGCTATGGTGGCGAGGATCCTCTCCTCCCTGCTCATCCCCGACGCCGTGCCCTTCATGACGGAGACCGCCTGCCTAAACGCTCCGGCCACGTCGCGCTGTGCCAGCGTGGAGATCACCCCGTTTATCCTGAAGGAAGCCTTGCCGAAGGGCTCCACCTCGAAGCCGTACACCGAGAGCTCCTCTAGCGAATCGGCCGCCTCCGCGGCGTCCTCGGGCGTGAG
>JALZNL010000674.1 GCA_030857715.1 Actinomycetota bacterium
CCCTCGAAAAGAGTCTAGAGATCATGGTCCTCCCTCTACTTCCTCTGGCAGGTCGTACCAACGCTTTCTGTCCCCGATCTTCGCCCGCATCCTCCACCCGAAGGGCTTGGGCTCCTCTTCTATGCGCTCCTGCAGCTTCTCGACGCCCCGGTTGACGCGCCCCTTGCCCTCGTCGTCCAGGTCGTAACGGTCGAGATGACCGCCTAAAGCGTCGAGATTGGCGGTGAAGGTGCGCCATAGGCCCCAGTCGGAAGCGCACAGCTTCGCCACGTGCGCGGCGTTCACCGAGTTGCCGTCCGACGCTTCGACAGGGTGGTTGTAGAGTAGCGCCAGAGAATCCCGGACGTCCTTCTCGTTGAGCTCGATGATCTGGAGCTTCGTCAGGAGGAGCTCGGCGAGCGGGATGGTCATGGGTTCGAGGTCCAGGCGCTTGCCGATGGGAATCTCGTGGCACATCCTGAAGGTGCCGACGAGCACGTCAACCTGCCGGCCGTGGTCCTCGTCGAAGAACAGCAGCCGCTCGCTGCCGTAGAGCGTGTTGAAGCGCGTCTGGGGCGCGTAGCCTAAAGATTCGAAGAACTTCTGCGTCTCCGATGACCGTCCCTTGGGGACAATGAAGTCCATGTCAGCGTACTCGCGGCGGAAGGCCGGCCGGAGGCCGTCCTCGGCCCGTACGTTTATGGCCACGCCGCCGAGGAGGCGCAGGGAGACGCCCTGGTCGTCCGAGATACCGGCCACCCGGCGGGCCTCCTCGACCACGTCCGGCCTGCGCCCGTTCGCCTCTGCTACCCCGTCTTCCATCGGCTATCCTTCCCTGGCCTTCTCGGCGGCCTCTACCCACGGCTCCACCACGTCCCGGTTGTCCCTGAGCCAGTTCTTCGCGCCCTCGACCGGTTCTCCGGCCGCCTCTATCTCGTTCTGCAACCCGTAGACCTGCGCCTCGGTAAGCTCCAGGCGATCCATAAAAGCGTAGGCCACGGGATCTTCCTCCGCGAGGTCCCCCCGTACCAGCGTGGTGACGTCGGCGGGCTCGGTAAGGTTCCCCAGGGCGCCCTTCGGATCGGCGAGGTAGTCGAAGTCGTAGGTCTCGTTCATCCAGTGCGGGCTCCAGGCGACGAACGCGAACTCCTCCCTGTTCCGGTAGCGTTTATCGACCTCGGCAAGCATGGCCTCGGTGGGGGCCTGAACGAGCTTCTGTTCTAGACCGTACTCGGGGATGACGGCCTCGGAAAGCTTCTCCATCATCGGCGTTCCCGCTTCGATCCCGATGATGTGCTCGGCCCCGGTGCTGTTGAGCTGGTCTATGCTCGACGCGTTCATGTACGCCGGGGTCGCCACGCTGAACCTGGTCGTGCCCTTGAACCACGGGTCCAGCAGCTCCACGTCGCCCTCGACGTTGCCCAGGATCTCCCTCTGGTTCGGCATCCAGGCGTCCTGGAAGGCGTCCGCCTCGGAGTTGCCGACCATCTTGTAGGCCGGGACGACGTCGCCGGCCCGTTTGAGCTCCACGTTCTCGTACCCGAGGTCCTTCTCCAGCAGCACCTTCGTGAGGTTCGAGACCGCCACGTTCTCGTCCCAGGTGAGATAGCCGAGCGTGATCTGGCCCGGTCCCCCGGAGCCGCAACCGGCCGGCAAAAGGCCTAAAGCCCCCAGCGCCATCCCCACGAGCACGGCCCGAAGCCCCCGTCCACCACTCACGACGGCCCTACCCGCAAGGTACTGCGTCCTCCGGCCGATGCTCGACCCGGACGATCGGGGCCTTCCCCCGTACTGCTGTCTACGTAACGTCTCCTCGTTAGCCTACTCTACCCAGGATTACGCCTCCCACCGGCCACGTTACACGGGCCGGCACAAACGAGATGCATGCAATCCGCCCGCCCCGTCAACCCCGCCCGGATGCGAACGGCAGCATGATACGTAATCCCCCTGCCCTATTCAACTGAACCTTCATAAAAAGTGTAGTCCCCACCCTGCTGGCAACCCCGGCCTCCCCACGATAAACTACCCGGGCCTTGCGCCTGTAGCTCAGGGGATAGAGCATTGGTTTCCTAAACCATGTGTCGGAGGTTCGAATCCTTCCAGGCGCACCCCCGGCGGTAG
>JALZNL010000675.1 GCA_030857715.1 Actinomycetota bacterium
GTGGCGGGGCTCACCGGCATCATCCTGACCAAGCTAGACGGCACGGCCAAGGGCGGCATCGCGCTCGCCATCGCCAACGAGGTTGGCGTGCCCATCAAGTTGATCTCCGTCGGCGAGAAGGTCGAGGATTTGCACCCCTTCGACGCCAGGGAGTTCGCCGAAGCATTGTTTGGAGACCTCTAGATGTTCGATACCTTAGGCGACAGGCTCAACAAGGCCCTCGACGGGGTCCGCGGCAGCGGCAACCTCACCGAGGACCAGGTAAAGAAGGTCACACGTGAGATCCGCCTCGCTCTTCTTGAGGCGGACGTGAACTTCGGCGTCGTGAAGGAGTTCGTCTCAAACGTCCGCGAGCGGGCGACGGGCTCGGACGTCTCGAAGGCGTTGAGTCCCGGCCAGCAGGTCGTCAAGATCGTCAACGAGGAGTTGGCGAACCTCATGGGCGGCACCTCGCACAAGCTCTCGTTCGCCTCCCGTCCGCCGACGGTCGTCATGCTCGCGGGCCTCAACGGCCACGGCAAGACCACGACGGCCGGCAAGCTGGCGCTCTTCGTGCGCAAGCTCGGCAAGAACCCTTACCTCGTGGCCTGCGACACCTACCGTCCCGCGGCCATCGACCAGCTGCAGCAGATCGGGCGCGAGCTTTCCGTGCCGGTCTACACCGAGGGGACGGGCCCGAAGCCCGAGGAGATCGCCGAGCGGGGCATCAAGGAGGCCAGGGACGGCGGATACGACTTCGTCATCGTCGACACGGCCGGGCGGCAGGTCGTCGACATGGACATGATGGAGGAGATCAAGCGCGTCCGGAGCGTCTCGAAGCCTCACTCCGTCCTCCTGGTCCTCGACGTGGTCACGGGCCAGAACGCGGTCGACGTGGCCCAGGCCTTCAAGGAGTACGCGGACTTCGACGGGATGGTCCTGACCAAGCTCGACGGCGACGCCAGGGGCGGGGCGGCGCTCTCCGTCGTCTCCGTGACGGAGCGTCCCATCCGGTTCGCCTCCGAGGGCGAGAAGATGGGCGAGTTCGACTACTTCTACCCTGACAGGATGGCGGGACGCATCCTGGGGATGGGCGACGTGATGACGCTCATCGAGAAGGCCGAGCAGCAGATGGACCGGGAGGAGGCCCAGGCCGACGCCCAGAGGCTCATGAGCGGGAAGTTCACGTTCGAGGACTTCTTAAAACAGATGCAGATGATCAAGAAGATGGGCCCGATCTCCGGCCTGCTCGGCATGATCCCGGGCCTCGGCAAGCAACTCAAGGGCGTGGAGATAGACGACAACCAGCTTGCGAGGGTCGAGGCTATGGTAACCTCGATGACCGTCAAGGAGCGGCGCAACCCGAAATTGTTGCAGAACCCGAGCCGGGCGCGTAGGATCGCCCGCGGCTCCGGCGCCACGCAGCAGGACGTGCAGAAGCTCGTCAAGCAGTTCGGTGAGATGCAGAAGATGATGAAGCAGATGGGCAAGGGCGGCGGAATGCCGAAGATGCCCGGACTGCCCGGACGCAGGTAGAGAAAGTTCGAGAGGAGAGAGTATGGCGGTAAAGATAAGGCTCGCGAGGCGCGGCTCGAAGGGGAACCCCTTCTACCGGATAGTGGTCGCCGACGCCCGCAGCCCGCGCGACGGCGCGTTTATAGAGCGCATAGGCACTTACGACCCGCAAGCCGAGCCGTCGGCCATCACGGTCGACGAGGAGAAGGCGAAGGCCTGGATCGGCAAGGGCGCCCAGCCCACAGACCAGGTGCGGAACCTGCTCAAGATCTCCGGCGTCCTCTAGGCCGCCGTGGACCGTCTGCAGAACCTCCTGCTCCTCCTCGTCCGCCCCATCGTGGACGAGCCCGACAGGGTCGAGGTCGAAGCCAGCGAGTCCGACACGCGCGTCGAACTGGAACTCCGGGTCGCTCCCGACGACATAGGGAAGGTCATAGGCCGAGGGGGGCGCACGATCCGGGCCATCCGCACGGTCGTGAAGGCCGCCTCGGTGAAGGTCGGCAAGCGCGTCAACGTGGAGGTCGCGGACTAGCCCCCGTGGCCGAGCTTACAGACCCGGTAACCATCGGGACCGTCGTCGGAACCCACGGCGTGCGCGGTACCGT
>JALZNL010000128.1 GCA_030857715.1 Actinomycetota bacterium
CCTTCCGTTGTCGGAAAGCTGATGGACGAAGCGCCGGAGTTGGTCGAGACCATTGCCGACCTCGCCTGCAACGTGGAGCGCAGCATAGTGAGGGAGATGGCCGGGGGCAACCGGATGATAGAAGAGACCATGCCACGCAAGTTGGAGGCCATGAGAAAGGGCCTGGCCGGAGAGAACTCTTCTGCGTTGGAGAAGCTGCTGGTGGATAGGGTAGTCGTATGCTGGCTACAGCTACAATATTTCGATGTCCTCTACGCTCGAAGTATGAAGAACTCGTCTACCGCACAGAGCGAGCACCATCAAAAACTCATTGACAGGGCGCACAAGCGGTATCTGTCCGCCATCAAGGCTCTGGCGCAGATAAGGAAGATGGGGCCGGCAGTGCAGATCAACATAGCGGAGCAGCAAGTCAACACCGCGAACTAGCGAATCGCTAGATATTTCCGTCCCGGTCAGGGGTATACTTTCTATTCCGGTTCGGAAAAGGATGCGGGATGAAGAGCGGGATCAAATTTCCGGAGATAAGAGAGATGTTACCCTCTGCCAGAGGCGCGGCGCTCGCTGGCATCGCGGCTGAAGCTCGTACCCCGGCCAACGGTAGTGTCGAGGCTCTGAACGTCAAGATAGCCGCAGAGCTTGGCGTCTCGAGCGGATCTCTTGGCAGATGGATCAAGCAGCACGAGATAGACGCTGGAGAACGAGAGGGACTCTCCACCTCATCGCACTCAAGCTCAACAGCCGACCACGCAAGACCCTAGCCTACCGCACTCCGGCTGCTACACTGGCGCGAACCGTTGCACCGACCGGTTGAACCCGCCGCAGTCTTCTTCGCGAAGGAGGACGAGACTCGGCGAGTTCCTACAAGCTCATCGAGGCGGAGAAGACGAGCTTTTCCGTCCCGCTTATGTGCAGGATGCTCGAGGTCTCAAGGAGCGGCTACTACGACTGGAGGAGAAGGAAGCTTTCCGAAAGGAGCCTCCGGGACGCTGCCCTCACCCGGAGGATTGAAGAGATACACCGGCGCAGCAGGCAAACCTACAGCTCGCCGAGGCTGCATGCGTGGAAAAGACATACGACCACCCGCCGCGGCGAGAGGGCCGAGTCGGCGAAGGATCTCGTGAAAAGGGACTTCAAGGCCACGTGCAAAGACAAGGTGTGAGTCGCGGACATCACATACGTCCCGACGGATGAAGGCTTCCTGTACTTGGCCTTCATCCTCGACGTCCACTCTCGTAGGGTCGTTGGATGGGCGATGGAGAGCCACCTGAGAACCGAGATCGTCGTGGGCGCCCTCCGGATGGACGTGTGGAGAAGGAAGCCTGCCGCCGGGCTCGTCCATCACTTCGACCAGGGGGATCCGGCACACCGCGCTCTCTTTTTCACAGAAGCTCAAGGAGGTCGGGATTGCACCGTCGATGGGAAGAACCGGGACCGCGCTTGACAACGCGATGGCCGAATCGTTCGTCTCGACTTTGAAGTAATTCCATCCTCCGAGCGCGATCATCTGCGATAGATGTGGAGGTTATGCGGTAGTAGCCGAGACGGCCGCAGAGAAGATTTATCATTGATCCGAGATACGTGGCATAGAATGTCACTGGAAGGAGATAGGTCTGAAGCTCGAGGAGATCACCGAAGGCGAGCGCATACGGGGCGTCGTGAGGGACGGGGCCGTGCTGGTCGTCGCGGTAAGACGCTTCCCGGAGAGCGTGAAGCTGACATACGAGAACGCTGACGGCGTTCCGGGTAGCCGGATGCTGCTGCGGGTGGACGAAGCGAAGCTCTCTCTGGAGCGAGGGGGGGCGTTCGGACGCCCCTTCGACGGCGACGGTGAGGATCTTCGTCTCGTATCGGAGGCGATGAGGATCGACCTCGCGCATCTCTTCGACCCATACCTTGCAGTCAATGCCTCCGCCGTCGAACCTCTACCGCATCAGATCGAGGCGGTATACGGTGAGATGCTGGGACGGCAGACGCTCAGATACCTGCTCGCGGACGATCCGGGTGCGGGCAAGACCATAATGACGGGTCTCTTCGTGAAGGAACTCATGATCCGGGGTGATCTCGAGCGGTGCCTGATCGTCGCCCCCGGAAACCTCGTCGAGCAGTGGCGATTCGAGATGCGCGAGAAGTTCGGACTAACCTTCTCCGTACTGGGGCGACGGGACTTCGAGGCAGGCTCCGGAGAACTGTTCGGGAGGCACCCACTCGCTATCGCGAGGCTCGACGTCCTGAGCCGGAGCGACGAGTTGCAGGGGGTTCTCGGACGGGCAGGAACTCTGGATCTCGTCGTCGTGGATGAGGCACACAAGATGAGCGCCTCGTACATCGGCGGAAAGGCAGACTACACGAAGCGGTTCCACCTCGGAAAGAGGCTCGCCGGGCTGACCCGACACTTCCTGCTCCTGAGCGCGACCCCGCACAACGGTAAGCAGGATGACTTCGAACTCTTCATGTCGCTCCTAGACGCCGACCGCTTTGAGGGGCGGATACGCGACCGGGAGAGCCATACGGCCACCTCCGACGTCTCCGATCTCATGCGGCGCAGGCTCAAGGAGGAGCTTTTGCGCTTCGACGGGACCCCGCTGTTCCCGGAGCGGTATTCCTATACCGTGAACTACGCTCTCTCCGAGAGCGAGCGCGACCTCTACGAGCGCGTCACGAGCTACGTCCGGGAGGAGATGAACCGTGCGGAGCGGTTCGCGGCCGAGGACGACAAGCGCCGCCTGAACGTCGGGTTCGCCCTCCAGATCCTCCAGAGGCGCCTCGCTTCGTCGCCCGAAGCCATCCACCGCTCCCTCGTCCGCCGTCGCGAACGACTCTCCAAGCGTCTCGCCCACGTGGAAGGGGAGATGGACGGTGCACGCAGGGGGGTACTCGGCGACGTCGATGTTTCGGAGCCGAACCTCGCCGAGGGGTTCTGGGATGATCTCGATGATGCGCCGGAGGACGAGGTCGAGCGGGCGGAGGCGGTAGTCCTCGACCGGGCGACTGCGTCCCGCACGGCCGCGGAACTGCGTACGGAGATCGCGACGCTCGGAGATCTAGAAGAACTCGCCCGGCGGGTCAGGCGGTCCGGCAGGGATTCGAAGTGGACGCAGCTCGACCGGATCCTCGACGACCCCCTGATGACCGATCCGGCTGGTAACCGCAGGAAGCTCATCGTCTTCACCGAGGCAAGAGATACCCTCGCCTATCTCGCCGAGCGCATCCGGACGCGCCTCGGACGACCGGAGGCTGTCGTCGAGATACACGGGGGCGTCGGGGGCGAGCGTCGTCAGAGGGCCGTCGAATCCTTCGTGAACGACCCTGCAACCCTTGTCCTCGTGGCGAACGACGCCGCCGGTGAAGGGGTGAACCTCCAGCGAGCCCACCTCATGGTCAACTACGACCTCCCGTGGAACCCGAACCGTCTCGAGCAGCGCTTCGGACGCATCCACCGGATCGGGCAGCGTGAGGTCTGCCACCTCTGGAATCTCGTCGCCTCGGATACCCGCGAGGGGGAGGTGTACGGCAGGTTGTTGGAGAAGCTGGAGGTCGAGCGCGAGGCGCTCGGTGGACGGGTCTACGACGTACTCGGGCGACTCTTCGAGGAGAGGCCGCTCAGGGAGCTGCTGCTCGAGGCCGTCCGGTACGGCGACCGCGAGGACGTGAAGGCGCGGCTCGATCGAGTCGTGGACGGCGCGGTCGACCGGGGGCACATAGAGGAGCTGCTCACCAGCCGGGCGCTCGTTCGGGAGACCGTGGACGCCACGACGGTTCGCGCCGCGAAGGAGGAGATGGAGCGAGCCGAGGCGCGTCGTCTTCAGCCTCACTTCATACGGTCCTTCTTACTCGAGGCCTTCGCGAGGCTCGGCGGGGTGGTTCGTCGCCGGGAGAGCGGGAGGTGGGAGATCACCCGCGTTCCCTACGCCATTCGACAGCGCGCCGGGGAACTCTCCTCCGGTACCATCGTCGGTGAGCGCTACGAGCGGGTCTGCTTCGACCGCAGCGACGTCTCGCCCGGACATCACGCCCCGGAGGCCGTGCTCATCGCCCCCGGACATCCCCTGCTCGACGCGGTCACCGACCTGACGCTCGAACGATACCGGGACACTTTAGAGCGCGGGGCCGTACTCGTGGACGAGGGAGACCGGTCGGAGGACGTGAGAACCCTCTTCTATCTGGAGCACACCGTACACGACGGCGTCGAGACCGGAAGTGCGCTAACCGGGCGGGGGGGCGAGGGGCGCGTGATCTCCCGCCAGCTCCGCTTTGTCGAGGTGTCGGCCTCGGGGGACGTGTCCGATGCGGGGAGTGCCCCGTACCTCGACTACCGGCCGCTGTCTGAAGAGGAGCGCGGTGCCCTCGGTGAACGTCCGGGCGATTTCGCCGGGGACATGCGTTCGGAGGACGTGGTCATGGACTTCGCGGCGAGCTTCCAGATACCGGCGCATCTGAGCGAGGTCGGCGACCGACGACTGCCCGAGATAGAGAAAGTCGAGCGGGAGGTTACGGCGCGGCTTCGAGGGCAGATCAACTACTGGGATCACCGGGCGGAGACGTTCAAGGAGCGGGAGCGGGCGGGGAAGAGGACGCCGCTCTCTTCGTTCAACGCCGCCGCGACCGCCGAGGAGCTGGCCGGGCGTCTCGACGCCCGCCTCGAACGCCTCGCCCGGGAACGGGAGATCTATCCGGCCGCCCCCATCATACGGGGCGCCGCGCTCATCGTGCCGGGAGGTCTTATCGCAAGACTGACCGGCCATCCCGAACCTGCGGCTCGAGACGAGGTCGACGTGCACGCTCGCCGGGCGGTGGAGCTCGCCGCGATGTGGGCGGTCATGTCGGCCGAACGGTCGCTAGGCAACGAGCCGACGGACGTCTCCGACAGGCGCGGCATCGGCTACGACATAGAGTCCAGAGACCCGGAGACCGGCGGGCTGCGCTTCATAGAGGTGAAGGGACGCTGGGGTGAGGGGGGTGAGATCACGCTGACGAAGAACGAGATCCTCTGCTCCCGGAACGAGCCCGGGAAGTTCCGTCTTGCTATAGTCGTCGTTGGTGAGGAGGGGGCGCGAACCCCCCGCTACCTACACGGCATGGACTTCGGTGAGCCCGCCTTCGCGGAGACGTCGAGGTCGTTCGGACTGAAGGCCCTGCTAGAGAGATCGGAGGAGCCGAAGTGAGCGAAGCCGCAGGCAACTCTCAAGACGGCAACGACCTGCCCGAGCCGCTCGAAGAGAGCTTGACCGTAGACCTGATCGCGACCTTCGGTCTGCGGGCGTGTTCCGTGGACGAAGGTGTGGGTGACGTCCTGTCCGAGAGCGCCTTCGAGGATTTCGACTTCGTACCGGTCAGGGACGGCCAGTACATCGTCGGCCTCCTCGAGCGCGCCAAAGCACCGCCAGACCGGAGGGTCGGGGAGGTCATGCTACCGCTCCGGGAGTCCAACATCATCTCGTCGAAGGCGAGCATACTCTCGTTCATAGAGTCCGCCGACGAGCATCCCTGCCGTCTGGTTCTGAGAAATCGGGTCATAGACGGTATCGTGACGTGGGCAGACCTCAACAAACTCCCGGTGCGTCCCGCCATCTTCCTCCTCGCCACCCATCTGGAACTCCTCATGGCGCAGTGGATCCGCTCGCAGCGTTCGGCAGATGACGCCGTGTCCCTGCTGGGCGATGGGCGACGGGAGAAGGTCGAACAGCGGTGGGCGCAACTACAGCGCGAAGAACTCGCTATAGACCGGGTCGCGGCGACGGAGATCGCGGATAAAAAGACGATGATGATGAAGCTCGACTTCCCGATCGCGAGAATCCCGGTCGCTAGCAAGGAGAAGGCGAGGGGGGAGCTCGAGAAAGTTGAGTGGCTCCGCAACGGGGTCGCGCACGCCGGGGATTACGCCGGGAGCAGGGGGAATACGGCAAAGACCATCGAGGCGGTCAGGATCACGAAGAAGTGGATCGAGGCGATCAAGAACAACCTCTTTGCACCCTGATTCCCTGCCGCGCTTTCCACGGACACCCGGTCCGCGTGACTTTCATCCATGCAAGCCATTAGAATGCGTCCTATGGGTGAGCAACGCACACACGACCGATCCGGCCCCTATCCTTACAGGGGGAAGACGCTCTACGAGTGGCTGCCCTTCGTCGTCGAGCGCATCGTAGAGAATTTCGATCCGTTCAGGATCATCGTCTTCGGGTCGGTGGCGCGGGGCGATGCGAACTACGACTCGGACATAGACTTGCTCGTCGTCTTCGATGAGGTGGAGTGGGCCGAGAAGCGGAACGTTACGGTGGAGATCCGCCGTACGCTGGCCGACTTCCCCGTGTCCAAAGACATCATCGTTACGGACACAGATGAAATACGTCGCCGGGGTCACCTCGTAGGGCCGATACTTCGTCCGGCATTGGAGGAGGGAAGGGTCGTATATGAGCGACCGTGAGCTGTTTCGAGAAGTCTCTCGGTGGTTGCGGTACGCGAGAGAGGATCTTGAAATCGCACAGAGCATCATAGACAACGAACAGGCTATGAGAGCCGCCTGCTTCCACGCCCAGCAGTGCGCCGAGAAAGCGATCAAGGCCACCTACGTTTTCCTCCAGACGGGCTTTCGCAAAACTCACGACCTCGAACTCCTGTGCCGGAATCTGCCCGAAGGTTGGGATCTTTCCAGAGAACCGGAGCGTTTCTCATGGCTCACGGTGTGGGCCGTCGAGACGCGCTACCCCGGCGACCTCCCCGAAGCCACCGAAGAGGATGCCCGCATCGCCGTTCGTCAGGCCCGCGAAGTCTACGAGACGACCGTCTCACAGCGGGTTGCTTGTAGCTTGAGCCTCGTGGATACTTCCGGGCATGAAACCATACTCGAAGGATCTCAGGCTGAAGGTGCTGGAAGCTGTGGATCGCGGCATGGATCGCAGGGAGGTTGTCG
>JALZNL010000129.1 GCA_030857715.1 Actinomycetota bacterium
GTGTCCGGGACCTCGTCGTTCTTCCGCCTCCGCGCCAGGTCCTTCTGCAGGTCCCAGGCCTCCGCGTAGGGCGTCAGCCCCGCCAGCCGCCGCACCTCCAGGGTGTTCAGCGATTCTTTTCGTTCTTCTATCACGGCTTTTTCCCCAGCAGCGCGTTGCAGGCCTCCAGCCTGGCCTCGGTTTCGGCCATCAGGCGGTCAACCAGTTCTTCCGCCGAGGGTATGTCCTCCACGAGGCCGGCGGCCTGGCCAGCGTAGACGAAGTCCTCGGCGTAGTCCCCACGCGTCGCCTCGAACTCGGGGCCGACAGAGGATCTTTGCTCTTCGAGTTGGGTCTCCCGGCCGTGCCAGCGTTCGGAGAAAGAGTTGCGGAAGGCCCTTCCGGCGAACTCTTCGGGCCATGGGATGTCCTGAACGAGGTCGAAGACGCGGGTGTGGACCGTGGCGGTTTCGTCGGCCTCGAGGATGAGGCGCTTCGCTTCCTCGGTTCCCGTGGACTCCGTAGTGGCGCAGAAGCGCGTGCCGATCCAGGCCCCGGAAGCCCCCATCGCGAGCACTCCGGCGATACCGCGGCCGGTCCCAATACCGCCAGCCGCGAGCACCGGTCTCCCGGCCCGCTCTCCGATCTCCAGGACTCTTTGCAAGAGCGGCATGGTGCCGACCCTGCCGGTGTGTCCCCCGGCGTCCGTGCCCTGGGCCACCAGCACGTCCACGCCGGCCTCTATCGCCCTCTCGGCCTTCTCCGCGTCCTGCACCTGGCTTATCACGACCGCGCCGGCCTCGCGGACCCGCTCGACGAACGGCGCCGGGTCGCCGAAAGAGAGCGAGACCGCGGCGGGTCTTTCGGCAAGGACGGCGTCCAGGAGCTCCGGGCGTCCTTCCAGGACCCAGGACATCAGGCCGACGCCGAAGGGGCCGTGCCGCCGGGCGAGCTTCGCCTGTTCGGAGATCCAGCCGGTGGGAGTACCGCTGCCGACCCCGATCATGCCGAAGGCGCCCGCGGCGCTGACGGCGCCGGCCAACTCTCCCCCGGACCAGCCGGCCATCGGGGCGGAGACGATGGGGTGCCGGACGCCGAGGAGGCGCGTGAGATCCGTCGCGTTCACGGCGCCTTCCGGTCCCTCTTCAGGCCTTCGCCCCCAAAACGCCCCGGCGGGCGTCCGTGGTCTGCTCGTGGGCGTGGTACGAGGAGCGCACGAGCGGCCCGCTCTCGACGTGCTTGAAGCCCAGAGAGAAGCCGTGCTTGCGCAGATCCGCGAACTCCCTGGGCCTGTAGTAGCGGCTCATCGGCAGGTGGTTCTCCGAGGGACGGAGGTACTGGCCGATGGTCAGGATGTCCACCTCGTGCTCGCGCAGGTCGGACATGGTCTGGTGGATCTCCTCCTCCACCTCGCCCAAACCCACCATGAACCCGCTCTTCGTCAAACCGTCCGGGTTCAACTCCTTGGCGTAGCGCAAAACGTCGAGGGACCTCTCGAACTTCGCCTGCGGCCTGACGGCCGGGTAGAGGCGCGGGACCGTCTCGATGTTGTGGTTGAAGGTGTCCGGCCCGGCGTCTATGACCGTCCGGACCGCGTCGCGGTTCCCTTTGAAATCCGGGGTAAGGACCTCGACGGCGCAGCCGGGGACCTGCTCCCTTATCTCCCGGATCACGGCGGCGAAGATCGAGGCTCCGCCGTCCGAAAGCTCGTCGCGGTTGACGCTCGTGATGACGGCGTGCTCCAGGCCCATCTGCTTCGCAGCGTCGGCGACGCGGTGGGGCTCGTCGAGGTCGAGCTCGGTCGGCTTGCCCGTGAGGACGGCGCAGAAGCCGCAGCTCCTCGTGCAGACGTTGCCGAGGATCATGAACGTCGCCGTCCGGTTGTTCCAGCACTCCCCGATGTTGGGGCAGCGGGCCTCCTCGCAGACCGTGTGCAGGTTCAGCCCGCGCATGGTCTCCTTGATGTCCCTGTAGACCTCGCCGTCCGGCACCTTCGCCTTGAGCCAGTCGGGACGGCCGTGCAACCCCGGCGTGCCCCTCACCTGCTGCCTGAAGGGCAGGTACTCCACGGGCGTGCCGTCCGGCGGCGGGGCGACGGGCCTGTCTTCCCAGCGGTGGCGCACCTCGAAGGTCTTCGTACCGTTCTCAAGGACCTTGACGTTGATCTGTCTGCGGGCCACGGTTCTCCTCTTTTGTGTGTCGGGGTCTCCCCTGAGACGTGTATTCTATCCGACCGGGAAGATCTCGCCGTGAAGCCGCACTCGCAAGGTTTCAGGCTACAGGTTTTAGGCTTCAGGGGATGGTGGCGCGTGCCCGCGGAGACGACACGTCTGGAGGCTTGCCTACTCCAGAAAAAGTTCAGGTGGCGGGTCCAGGTACGCGTCGATGATGGGCTTTGACGTCTCGATCACGTCGAGCCCCGGCAGCTCCTCCCGCCGGAAGAACCGCAGCTCCTCGGACTCGTCGCTGCGCCGCAGCGTTCCGAAGCCCTCGACCTCTACCCTGTACACGAACGTCATCAGCCGCACCACGTTCCCGTCCGGGTACCGCACGACCCGCGAAGGGCCGGGGAACACGGCGAAAAGCTCTTCACCCGCGACGACGAGCCCCGTCTCCTCCAGCACCTCGCGCCGCAGCGCATCCTCCAGCGACTCCTCGACCTCGACTCCCCCACCGACGAACCCCCACCGCCCGCAGTCGCTCCGCAGCTCCATGAGCAGCCCGCCGTCGCGCTCGATCAGCGCCAGGACCCCAACCCCGATCGGCCGATTGGGCCGCGGGGCATCGGGGTCTTTATAGAAAAACTCGGCTCTGGAGGCTTTAGGCACTAGGTTCTAGGCTCAAGGAAGTAGCCCCGCACTCCGGGAGTCCCGCTCGAAGACACCGAGGAGACTCCCGAACGACGGTCTCACCCCAACAACCTAAAACCTAGAACCTTATGCCTGAGAACCTAGAAATGAATCGGATGTCCCTCCGCGGCCATCGCGGCCTCGCCCACCACTTCCGAGAGGCTCGGGTGGGGGTGGATCGCCATGGCGATCTCCTCCGGTGTGCCCTCGACGAGCTTGGCGAAGACGCCCTCGACTATGAGGTCGGTCACCTTGGGGCCTATGGCGTGCATGCCGAGTATCATGTCGGTCTCGGCGTCGGAGACGATCTTGAAGAAGCCGTTTGGCTCGCCCTCGATGAGCGCCTTGCCGATGGCCTGGAAGGGGAACTTGGTCTCCTTGGCCTCGTAGCCTTCCTCCTCGGCCTGCGCCTTGGTGAGGCCGAAGGAGGCGATCTCCGGCCGGCAATACGTCACCCGCGGGACGAGGCTCCGGTCCTTCGGCATCGGGTCCTCGCCGGCCATGTGCTCGGCGGCGGTGATGCCCTCGTGGCCGGCCTCGTGGGCCAGCCAGTAGCCACCGGTGACGTCACCGGCCGCGTAGATGCCCTCCGCCGCCGTCTGGCCGTAGCCGTCCACCTGGATGATCCCGCGCTCGTTCACCTCCACGTCGGTCACGTCGAGGTTGAGGCCCTCCGTAACGGCCTTGCGCCCGACCGCGACGAGCAACGCTTCGGCTTCGAGCGTGTCGCCGCCGTCCGCGTCGCCTGTCGGCGGGTCTTCGCCGCCGTAGGAGCCGCCCTCGCCTTCGGTCTCCTCCTGCTCGCCGGAGTCGGCTGATGCTATCTTGATCTTGACGCCGGAGTCGGTCTTCTCGAGGCTCTCGGGGTCGGCCTTGGTGCCGGTCATGACGTTGATGCCGCGGCTCTCGAACTCCTTCTGGAGGGCGACGGAGATCTCCGGGTCTTCGAGCGGCACGAGACGGTCCAGGATCTCGACGATGGTCACCTCGGTGCCGAAGTCCTTGTACATGCTCGCGAACTCGACCCCGACGGCACCGGAACCGAGGATGATGACGCTCTTGGGGTAGGTCTCGTCGTTGGTGACGATGTCGTCGCTGGAGATGACCTTCTCCCCGTCGAACTCGAGCCCCGGCAGCGTGTTTACCGCCGAACCGGTGGAGATGAGGACCTTATCGGCCTCCAGTTCTTCGGTTCCCTCGCCGTTCTCCACCTGGATCTTCTTCGGCTCGATAAAGGAGCCGACGCCGTTGTACAGGGTAATTTTGTTCTTTTTCATCAGGCCCTGCACGCCCTTGCGGAGCTGCGTCACGACCTTCTCTCTTCTCTTGGCGGCCTGCGGGTAATCGAACTCGACGTCGCTTACCTTGACGCCGAACTCCTCGCCATTCTTGGCGTCGTGCAGGAGGGTCGCGGTGTGCAGGAGCGCCTTGGTCGGGATGCAGCCGACGTTCAGGCACGTCCCCCCGAGGTGCCCCCCCTCGCGCTTCTCTATGAGCGCCACCTTCATCCCGAGCTGGCTCGCCCGGATCGCCGGAATGTACCCCGCGTTTCCACCACCGATAATTACGAGGTCGAACTTCTCCGCCACCAGTGTTCCCCTTTCGTTGTAGGTTTTGAGGTTCTAGGCTTTGAGGTTTTAGGTTGGGATGCCGTCTACCTGCCCCTTCCTTCGAAGAGCGTGCCAGGTAGGTCCGCCGCATCGGTTCGGTTGATACGTTCGAACCTCGATCAAACCCCTATCCCTTCCTATAGCCTTAAACCTCAAAGCCTAAAGTCTTCACTCCAATTCTAACCGGACCTCTCTCCCCGGGCCATCTTCGGCCTGGCAGGTAGGACACAAGAACGTCGCCCTCCCGCCCACCTTCTCCCTGACGACCTCTCCGCCGCAGCCGCCGGGGCAGGGTTTGCCCGCCTGAACGAAGACTTTGAGGTGGTCCTGGTGATGGCCCTTGCGCCCGAGCACGTCCCTGTAGAGGCTGAAGGTGGTTCCCCGGTGCTCTATGCCGGCCGCGAGGTTCTCCTTTACGGCGGACTGGAGCGTCGTCCACTCCCCTTCCGTCAGCGTGTTGGCCTTGCGCGTCGGGTGTATCCGGGCGTCGAAGAGGGCCTCGTCCACGTAGATGTTGCCGACGCCGGCGACGACCTTCTGGTCGAGGAGGAGGCCCTTGATCCTGGCCCTGCGCCCGCCGAGCTTCTCCCGCAGGTAGCCGGGATAGAATCCCTCGTCTAGAGGCTCGGGCCCAAGGTCCGCGAACCGCTCCTCCAGCCCTTCCGCGTCCACGAGCCGCGCCCGGGTGAAGCCTGTTTCGTCCCGCAAGGACAGACTGCGGCCCTCGTCCAGGCGCAGCACGAGCATGAGGGTCGTTGTCGGCTCCTCCACCGGGGGGACGAGCAGGAGTTGGCCGCCGATCTTGAGCTGCAAGACGAGTGCGTCGCCGGAGTCGAGGTCCAGGACCAAATGCTTTGCCCGCCGCCGCGTCCCGACTATCCGCGCACCCTTCAATCGTCGGACGAACTCCTCTGCCGAAGGCTGCTCCACGAGGGCGGGGTCCAGGACCTCCGCGCCCTCCACCTTCGAGCCCACGACGAGCTCTCGCAGGTCTTCTTTTATCGTCTCGACTTCGGGCAGCTCGGGCACGCGTTAGTTATACCCCTCCGCGGCCTTCGGGACTCGCGCGCCCGTCACGGTCTGCGGGCGACGAACGCGGCGTGGTTCTCAGCCAGAGGGTAACGCCCGTAAGCGCGCATCGTTCCGACCTCGAAACCCGCCCGGTTGAGTTCGTCTTCTACCTCCTCAGGACCGTACAACCGTACCCGGTGTACCTCGCCGTCCCGCCGGTAGTGTTCGCCCACCTTCCTGAAGCTGACGATGCGGCGCGTCAACGTCCCGCGCTCCCGGTCTTCCACCTTCTCTGAGAGCACCGCCCAGTCCGACCCCTCGGAGAAGCTCTTCGACGCGCCTCCGGGGACCTGTCCCGGACCAAGCACATCGAAGACGAAGACGCCGCCGGGTCTCAGGGCCTCGTAGACGCGCCTGAAGACGAGGTCCAACCCCCGCTCCTCGTTCTCCGGATCGAAAAGGTAGTTCAGGACCTCGCTCACCGCCGTGACGGCGTCGCACGGCGGGATCTCCGCCTCGAACAGGGACCCGACCCGGAACTCGGCCCCCGGTGCCTTCTCCCGTGCGATCTCGACCATGGCTTCGGAGATGTCGATCCCGAGCACCCGGTACCCGGCCCTCAGGAGCTCCCGGGCCCACAGCCCGCTGCCGCACCCGAGGTCCACCACCTGGCCTTCCGATATCCCGTTCTCCTCCAAGACCTCCAGTATGCCGGGCGCGGACCGGAGGGCGAAGTCGGCGTGGCCAACGTCGTGGATGTAGGCGAGGTCCTCCCGATACCAGTCGGCCACGCCGGGGCCCTCGGGTTCCTCTAGCCGCCGATCCGGGCCGAGACCGCGGCCAGCGGGGCGGGCTCCTCGTAGACCGCCCGGTACAGGCCGTCGAGCATCACGGAGCGGGCGTCGAGGGAACGCATCGCACCTTCCCTGACCCGGGTCTGACCCTCCTCGTCCCGCGTGTACGGGGCTATGGCGTCCATCATGATGCGGGCGTGGGTCACGTCCATCGTGACGTGGCTGGTGAAGATCTCGAGCGCCTCTTCTGGCAGGCCCGTCGCCTTCTTCAGCCCCTCCGCCAAGCGGACGTAAATCGGGGGCACGGGCCACTCGCTCGCGGGCCCCAGAGCCCCGAGCCCGAGCCGGAAGTCCGGATGCCCGGAGAGCTCCCGGTGCGCCGTTATGTACAGCCCGATCTCCGGCAAAGTCGCCGGCCCCTCCCACTCATCCTGCGAGATCCCGAGTGCCCCCAGAAACCGCCGGTACAACGCCGGATGCGTCTCCTCGGGGTTGAGATGCCCGTACTCGTCGAACAGGACCTCCGCGAGCGCGAGCTGCAACGCCTCGTCGTGCCCGCAGTTGGAGATGAGCGCCGCCAGGTACAGCCGGCTCACCCTCACGTGCCGGTAGTACTGCACCGCAAACGTCCGAACCCCCTCCACCCCAACGTCCCCATCCCC
>JALZNL010000130.1 GCA_030857715.1 Actinomycetota bacterium
CGACAACAACTCGCCGCCCATTATGCTCCGTCCCGGCGTGACGACTACTCCCGGGCGACCGGCTCCTGCGTCACGCCCTCTACCCTCCGGTGGAATCGGGGCGTTCCAGGACGAGGTCCACGAGCGGATGGTCCTCTGCTATCCCGGCGTAGCGGGCCAGGGCCGGGCGTTCGCCCCCGGCGCGTATCGTCTCCTGCAACTCCACCGCCTCCGCGTCTTGCGGGTAGTCGAAGCCGAGTACCGCCTTGATTACCGCGGCCAGGTGCGTTGGCTCGCGGCCCATCTCGAGAAGGCGCAGGGCCGGTGAGACGAACCGCTCGTGGTGGCCGAGCTTGCGGATGGGGGCGCGCGCCACCCGCGTCACCTCGTCCGAGATCCGGGGGTTCTCGAAGCGGGCGAGGACCTTCTGCCGGTACTCGTGGAGTTCCTCCGGGTCGAAGCCGTGCTCCCGGGCGAGCAGCAGCCCGGTCTCCTCCAGCGCTTTCGAGGCCCCGTCGCGGACCTCGGGGTCTTCGAGGGCGGCGTGGATCGTCGCCAGCCCGCGCGCGTATCCCAGGTAGGCTATCGCGGAGTGGCCCGTGTTCACCGTGAGCAGCTTCCTCTCGATGTAGGGCAACGGGTCCTCGACGTAGGTGACGCCCCTGATGTCCGGGCGAACGCCCTTTATCTGGGAGGCATCGACGACCCACTCGTAGAAAGGCTCTACCAGCACGTCCACGCTCATGCCTGATACTCCGGCACGATGCGGTCGACCGCCGCGTTCGGGAAGCCTGCGATCTCCTCGACCGCCTCCGCGCTCTCCTCCGGCACGTGCTCCATCACGAACCCTTTAAGCGCCTGGCTCGCCCCCACCATGTTCTCGCAGGCGATCACGTTCACCGGAGCGCCCCCGAGACGTACCCGCTCCAGGAGCCCCTGCGCTATGGCGGGGGCTATGACGGGCAGGATCGACGGGCCGACGGCCGTCGTGACGAGGTCGGCCTCCGCCAGGCGCTCCGTCACCTCACCTGCGTCGCGGGCGGAGTGGAGCGCGGTGACCCGATCCACCGGGATGTGCTCCTCGTCCTCGTCGGCCAGGATGACCTCGTAGCGCCCCTCCGTTTTCAGGGCGTCCACCACGTCGTCCCGGACGTCAACAAAGACGATGTCGTAGCCCGATTCGTGCAGGAGCTGGCCGATAAAGCCGCGCCCGATGTTGCCAGCCCCGAAGTGCACGGCGAGCATTCAGGTCTCCTCTTCGAAGATCGCCAGCAGTTCCTCCTTCGTCTGTGCGTTGACGATCCTCTCGACGTTCTCCTCCTCGGAGACGACTATCGAGATCTTGGAGAGGATGTCGAGGTGATCGTCGCCCTTGCCGGCGATCCCGATGACGAGCTTCGCCACCTCCCCGTCCCCGTACTCCACCCCATCGGGCACGGTGATGATAGAGAGCCCGGACTTCGTAACCCACTGCTTGGAGTCGTTGGTACCGTGCGGTATCGCGACCGCGTTGCCCATGTACGTCGAGACGGACTTCTCGCGCTCGAACATCGAGTCCACGTAACGCTCGTCCACGTGGCCGTTCTCGACCAGCAACGCGCCAGCCCGCCGGATCGCCTCGTCCCGGCTGCCCAGGCTCGCGCCCAGCTCGACGGTGTTCGGCGTCAGTATCTCGGACATATTCAGGCTCCTTTCACAAGAGTTTGTCCCGCAGGTATCTGGCAAAGATGTTCTGGAGCACCGCGACGACCTGGACCTCCGAGCCGTTCTCGAAGGTCTCGCGTTCCAACGGTTGCTCGACCATCGCGACGGAGATCTCGCTGATGGCCTCCAGCGCCACCGTCGAGATGTCGAGCGGCGCGACCATCAGCAGGGTCCGGCGCACCCGCATCGTCGCCCCGTCCATCCCCTCAAGCTCCAGGGGCTCGTCGAAGTCGTGCAGGGAGAAGGCGGGCCTGACGACGGTCGCGTCGCGGGCGTGGAACAGGGCCAGGGCGGTCTCGGGTATCCCGATCCCGCCAAGCTCCATGCGCGCAAGTAAGCTCGCCTCCAGGCTTCCCGGGTCGGAGACCAGCCCCCGCGCGGCGAGCGAGGCGCACATCAGGTGCACCGCCTCTGGGATGGAGCCGCGCGCCTCGTGCCGCTCCACGGAGACGTCGTCCACGAGCTCCGCTATCAGCTGCGTCGCCTCCGCCATCTGGCGCAGCTTCACCTGCCCGCCGCCGAAGACCTCCAGAGACTCCGAGACCGCCCGGTTCGCCAGCCGCCCGCCGAGCATCTTCTCCCTCAGGTGGTCCCTGATCCTGCCGACCTCGTCCTCGGAGAGCAGGGGCCGGACCTGCACGTAGGACTCGTCCGGGATCTGCAGGGGGACCGTGGAGACGACGAGGTCGAACCCGTCCGTATCCAGCCCGTCCAGATCGAACAACGAGGCGTCGTGCATCCGCCGGATCTGGGGGAACGCCTTCTCCAGCCTGGAGGCGAGTATCTTGGAGGAGCCGATGCCGCTGGGGCAGATGATCAGGACGCTGTTCGGGAAGTTTCCCTGCCCGCGGTCGAGCGCCGCCCCGAAGTGCATGGCGACGAACCCCGCCTCCTCTTCGGGGATCTCGTCCTCGACGAATATCTTCTTCATCCCCCGGTTCACGAGGTCGAAGAGGGCCGGGTAATCCTCCTTCATCTCCGAGAGCAGCGGGTTGGAGATCCTCATGTTCTCCCGCAGGCGGTGGATGGCCCGCTCTATGTGGGCGAGAAGACCCGTGTACAGGGAGCTGTCACCACCAAGGGCCACCCCGGTCTGCTCGGAGACGTGGTGGATCAGGGCCTTGACCCGCGAGGCGATCTCGAGGTCGGAGCCCTCGAAGTAACGGTCCAACGCGTCGTCCTGGCGGAGCTTGGTGCCGCGCAGGTGCCGGGTCAGGTAGACGACCTCCTCCTCGGGCACGTCAAGCCGGAAGTCCTCTTCTATAGCCCCGGCCAGGTTCCTGGCGTTGTCGTACTCGGCCGTCTCGCGGAGCCTTTGCAGGACTTCGGGGTCCATCTCGATCTCCTGGCCCCGCAGGAGGCGTTCGATCATCAACGCCACGTGGACGCTCAGGCTCACGAAGGCCTCGTCGGCGATGGCGTAAGGGAGGCGCCCCACCGCCTCCCGGGTCAGGGTCTTCGCCGTCTGGAGCCGTCCCTCGTCGATCATCCCCATCAGGCCAGCGGATACGAGATCCGCGGAGCTTGCGGGACGCCCGGCGGGCTCTTCGGGGCCGGAGAGGAACGCCGCCTCGTCGAGGTCTTGCAGGACGAGTTGGCTCATCGCCTGGCGACGGTCGTCCTCGGCGCCGAGCACCTGTACGCCGTAGCCGCGTTTGCGCACGAGCGAGAGCCCGAAGGCCGCCAGCCAGTCCTCCGCCTCGTCGAGGTCTCGGCCGACCATCCCTACCGAGACCTTCGACCGGCTCGCCAGCGCCCGCAGCTTTATAGGCTCGTTCGCGCCGAGCAGCATCCCGAGCAGGGAGACCCGCCTCTCCTCCGGCGTGAGTTCCTCAGAACGCATCTTGCCCGACGCCTCCAGCGCCCGTGCCCGCCCCGAGGCCGCTCCTTCGACGTTAATTCCTCGGCCCGCCTGCCTCACTAGCGTAAGGTCGTAGGAGGCGAGGAACTCCGACGCCGGTTGCAGGTCGCGGTGGACGGTTCGCGCGCTCACGCCGAGCCGGTCGGCGAGGTCGTCGGCCGTGAGTCCTTCAGGATGACGCAACAGGACTTCGATCAGCCGTATCTCGCGGATCGTGAGCCCCATTGCGCCATGCCCTGTTTCCGTTCGTCCCCCTACACGCGCGCCGTCGAGATCTCGTCGATCAGCTCGTCGTACTTCGGGCTGCCGAGAAAGTTGTCGACCGAGACGTGTCTGGCCCCGGGCAGCTTCTGGCGCGCGCGGTCCGTCAGGTCCTTGTGCGTGATGACGATGTCCGCGTCGTCGGGTATCTGGTTGATCGCGGTGTTCTTGACCTCGATGTCCGTCAGGCCGGCTTTCTTGGCCTTGTTCTTGAGCAGGGAGGCGCCCATCGCACTGGAGCCCATCCCGGCGTCGCAGGCGAAGATGATCTTGTTGACCTGCGCGTAGTCGAAATCCTCTTCCGTCTCGCCAGGCGCCACCGTGGCGGCGTCGCCGTTGGTCGAGGAGCCGTTGCCGGAGCCGTTCCCTGCACCGGCGCCCGCGAGCGTGCCGGACACGCTGCTCTTCTTGCCCTTCATGGTCTCCATCTGCCCGGCGGCCGCCGCGAGGCTCTCCTCGTTGTCTACCTCGCTGGAGGAGGCGCGGATGATGACCGAGGCCACGAGGAAGGACACAACGGTCGCGACGAGGACGGCGAGGAGCACCCCGACGAAGCCGCCGCGAGGCGTCAGCGCGATGTAGGCGAGGATGCTGCCGGGTGCTGGGGTCGAGAGGAGGCCGGCGTTGAAGACCGTGGCGGTGAAGAGCCCGCTGGCCCCGCCGGCGATGGCCGCCAGCACGAGGGCCGGCTTCATCAGGACGTAGGGGAAGTAGATCTCGTGGATGCCACCGAAGAACTGGATGACTGCGGCACCGGGCGCGGAGGCCCTGGTGATGCCGCGCCCGAAGACGGTGTACGCAAGCAGGATGCCGAGGCCAGGCCCTGGGTTGGTCTCGACCATGAAGAGTATGGACTTGCCGGCCTCCCTCGCCTGCTCGATAGCGAGCGGGGCGAGGACGCCGTGGTTGATCGCGTTGTTCAGAAACAGCACCTTCGCCGGCTCGACGATGATGCTCACGAGCGGCAGGAGACCGGCACCGACGATGGCGTTGACCCCGGCCCCGAGAACGTCGCTGATAGCGGTGATGACAGGGCCGGCGCCGAGAACGCCGATGATGGCGAGGGCGCCGCCGATGATGCCGGCTGAGAAGGTGTTCACGAGCATCTCGAAGCCCTGGCGGACTCTGCCCTCGACGAGGCGGTCGAACTGCATGATGACGTAGCCGCCAAGCGGGCCCATGATGAGCGCGCCGAGGAACATCGGGATGTCGGACCCGACGATAACGCCGATGGTGGCTATCGCGCCGACCACGCCGCCCCGTACGTCGTGGACCATCCGACCGCCGGTGTAGGCGATCAAGAGCGGCAGCAAGTAAAGGATCATGGGGTCCACGAGCTCCGCCAACCGCTCATTCGGCAGCCACCCGTCGGGGATGAAGAGCGCCGTGATCAAACCCCACGCGATGAACGCCCCTATGTTGGGCATCACCATCCCGCTGAGGAAACTGCCGAACTTCTGCACCCTTACCCTGAGGCTCACGCCTCCCGAACCGGTTCCGCTATCCGCGGCACTCGTCTGGGCCATCGTCCTTCCTCCTATGCATCTTTGATCGCGATTTAACCCTAACCCACCTTTCATGTATATATTAGGCTCGGCAACACCCTTGGTACAATATGTACTTATCGTCGCCCCGGCATGAGCGTTGTTGACAAGAAGCAATTAGCCTATGTACCGGCCTGTACCTTCTCCGCCCCACAAAACTCTCTTCGCGGAGACGTTGGTGGGTGACGAAGGAGGTAGCGCATCGTCTAACAAAGCCGCGTCGCCCCACCCTATCGTCCGCCGCCCGCTTCTCCCGGGTGCCGACCGGTCCGGCGGCCTGTCCATCCGGCTGCCGGATCTCGTCGATCACGCGCGGCAGACGCTAACCTGGCCTGATCTCCTATACTGCGTCGAGAGACGAGATGGGAGGTACGGTTGGAGTTTGTTCAGCCCCTGAGCATGTCCGAGGCGCTCGAAGCAAAGAACGCGCATCCCCACGCCGTGCCGATCCGCGGCGGCACCGACGTCATGGTCGAGCTGAACTTCGCCCGCAGCCGGCCGGACGTGGTCCTCGACCTCTCTAGAGTAGAAGAACTGGGGGAGTGGGGAACCGAAGACGGGTTGTTGCGCGTGGGGGCCGGGGTGAGCTACACGCGCATCATCGAGGAGCTTGGGGACCTTCTGCCGGGGCTCGCGATGGCTTCGAGGACCGTGGGTTCGCCCCAGATCCGGAACAGGGGCACCGTAGGAGGCAACCTCGGCACCGCCTCCCCCGCCGGCGACGGCCTTCCTCCTCTGTACGCCTCCGAAGCCGAGGTCGAGGTGATGTCTATCGAAGGAAGCCGGCGGATACCCGTCGCGGACTTTATCTCGGGACCGAAAGTGAACCTGCTCTCTCCAAACGAGTTGATCTCGGCCTTCTACGTAGCCCGTGCCGACGGCCCGCAGCAGTACTCCAAGATCGGGACTCGTAACGCCATGGTGATCGCCGTCTGCGCATTCGGCCTGGCCCTCCACCCGGAGAGGAACCGGGTCGGGACGTGCATAGGCTCCGCCGGCCCGACCCCTATCAGGGCGGCAGAGGCGGAGCGGTTTATGCAGGGTGTCATGG
Organism: Actinomycetota bacterium; assembly: GCA_030857715.1. The sequence goes on from JALZNL010000130.1 coordinate 6,401, forward strand.
AGGAAGATGGACTGTGGGAATCACGAGACGCCATCCCGGAGACCGCGCTCCGGCGTTTCGGGGAACTCGTGGCGGGCGCGGCGAGGCCCATAGACGACGTGCGCGGGACGGCGGAGTACCGGCGGCACTCGGTCGGGGTGCTGGCGCGGCGCACGCTCGGGTGGGCTTGGGACGAGTACCGGGGGGTGAGGGGTGCGGCTTAGGCTTGGGGTCAACGGGGAGGTCATGGAGGTGGACGACGTCTGGGAGGGCGAGAGCCTGCTCTACGTCCTGCGCGAGCGGCTCGGGCTTCCCGGCTCCAAGAACGCCTGCGAGCAGGGCGAGTGCGGGTCGTGTTCCGTGTACGTGGACGGCTCGCTCGTCTGCTCGTGCCTGGTGTTGGCCGGGCAGGCCGAGGGCCGCGAAGTCGTTACGGTAGAGGGGATCTCTTCCGGAGAAGACCTCCATCCCGTACAAGAGGCGTTCGTTGAGGCCGGGGCGGTGCAGTGCGG
>JALZNL010000676.1 GCA_030857715.1 Actinomycetota bacterium
CGAGCAGGCTCTCTATGACCCCGAGCTTGTCCGAGACCTTGGCCCCGCCGAGGATGGCGACGAACGGGCGCTGCGGGTCCTTCAAGACGCCGTCGAGGTAGTCGATCTCCGCCTCCATCAACAACCCGGCCGCAGAAGGCAGCCTCTCTGCCACCCCGACCGTCGTAGCGTGAGCCCTGTGGGCGGCCCCGAACGCGTCATTTACGTAAAGGTCGAAAGGCGCTGCGAGCTCCTCCGCGAGCCCGGCGTCGTTCTTCGTCTCGCCAGGGTAGAAGCGCGAGTTCTCCAGGAGCACCACGCCCCCGTCGAGCCCGTCCAGCGCGTCTTTCACTTCCTGGCCGACCGCGGTGTCCAGCTTCGTTACGGGCCCGCCCAGGAGCTCTCCCAGTCGCTTCGCCACCGGGTCCATCGCGTACTTCGGGTCCGGCTCGCCCTTCGGGCGTCCGAGGTGCGAGATCAGGGCCGGCCTGGCCCCCTCGGAGAGCAGGTGCTGGATGGTCGGCAAAGCCCGCCGGATGCGCGTGTCATCCGTAACCTCGCCGTTTTTCACCGGCACGTTGAAGTCGACCCGAACCAGCACGCGCTTTCCCTGCACGTCGAGGTCCCTCACGCTCTTTCTATTCACAGCAATCTCCTGATCGGGGCCTCCCCAGAACAACCAGCCGCATCCCGGGCTACTACGGCGACAACACTGTCCGGTAGCCCGGGAAGGAACCGCCACAGATCTGCACGACGATACGGTGCGGCCCGGCCGCGAACACGAATCCAGGCCGCACCACGAGCGGTCTTACCTGATGGCTGATACCTGAACCCTGATACCTCTCCCTAGAGTTTCTCCCCCATGAACTGCACCAGGTCCACGGTGCGGTTGGAGTAGCCCCACTCGTTGTCGTACCAGCCGAGGACCTTGACGGTGCGACCGTTGGACATCGTGAGGGGGGAATCGAAGACGCAGGAGGCCGGGTTGCCGACGATGTCGCTTGAGACCAGCGGTGCCTCGGAGTACTCCAGGACGCCGGAGAGCTCGCCCTCGGCCGACTTCTTGAAGGCGGCGTTCACGTCGTCGGCGCTCGCCTCGTTGGAGATCTGGGCGACAAAGTCCGTTATGGAGCCGTCGGGGATGGGGACGCGCATCGCCATGCCGTCCACCTTGCCCTTGAGGTCAGGGTAGATCTCACCGGCCGTCCGCGCAGCACCCGTGGAGGTCGGCACGATGTTGCTTGGCGCCGAACGGGCACGCCTCGGGTCCTTGTGGGCCGCGTCGAGGAGGCTCTGGTCGTTGGTGAAGGCGTGGACGGTGGTCATGTAGCCGGACTCGATGCCGAAGTTGTCCTGCAGCACCTTCACGAGCGGGATGATGCAGTTGGTCGTGCAGGAGGCGTTGGAGACGACCTGGTGGCTCTCGGGATCGTAGTCCTCGTGGTTGACCTTGAAGACGAAAGTGGCGTCAACGCCCTTGGCGGGGGCGGAGATGACTACCTTCTTCGCACCGCCGTCGAGATGCTTGGCCGCGCCGTCGCGGCTGGCAAAGACGCCGGTGGATTCCACGACGATGTCCGCGCCCACGTCGCCCCAGGGGATCTGGGCCGGGTCGCGCTCGGCGAAGGTCTTGATCTCGCGGTCGCCCACGCGAAGGATGTTCCCGTCCAGGCTAACGTCCTCGGGCCAGATGCCGTGTACGGTGTCGCGCTTGAAAAGTAGCGCCAGGCTCTCCATGGGCATGAGGTCGTTGATCGCCACGATCTCGATCTCGTCGTCGCTGCGCTCGATGGCCGCCTTGGCGGTGAGCATCCCGATCCGGCCAAAGCCGTTGATCCCAACTCGAACTGCCAAAACCCTCTCCTCTCGTAGTTTTCGGATTTCCCCTATTGTTACCGAATCCGCCGATCTTTAACAGTGCCGGGCATACGCCCCCCGCAAAGCCGGGCTGAGAACGGCCGATCCGGTGGCTCAAGAGTCCTGAAAGCCGCTGTAGCGGTGGTTTGTTGATTTCGGAAGAAGGATCCGATTGCGATCTGGGAGAGTCCGATATGTGGTCAAATTACAGCGCACTTACGGCGATCGAGCAAGCGTATTTCGAGCGATCCTAGCCC
>JALZNL010000131.1 GCA_030857715.1 Actinomycetota bacterium
CCGCGCCGGTAGACCCGCGCCACGCCACGCTCGAAGAGCAGCCTCATCACGGAGGCGGCGAAGAGCGCGAGCGAGGCGGCAACGAGGACGACCGCGGGCCCGAGCCCGCTTTGCGGGTAGACCGCGATCCCGGCGAGCACGAGCCCCGCCCAACAGAAAGAGGCCCCGATAAAGGCCCCCGGGTTCCTCCGGACCGGCGCCCTGTCGTAGAGTCGAAAGGCGGCGAAGACCACCACCCAGACGCCGACCAGCAACGGTGCCAGTGAGATGACCCGGTCGGTCCCGTCATCACCGGGAAGCCGCAGCGCCCCCAGCAGGCCGGAGAAGAGCGCGGCGGCGTCCAGGGCCGCCAGCACCACAACGCTCAGCGAGCGCCGCAGAGACTTGAAGCCGAGCAGCTTTTTCAGGATGTTTTTCGAGAGCAACACACGCACCTACGGGGACGGATTATAGCGTCCGTGCCAGGGTAGACCTCCGAAGAACAATGACCCCACGCTGCGGCGCCCTCTTCGACTAGAAAGGTTACCGGCTCAGTTGCTCACCAGGTACCTCTCGCCGCACCTTCTGTCCTCGCGACAAAAAGCCTCTTTGGGTGAGATCCTGTCGTATTTATACACCCGGGAGTCAATCTTGATGCCCTTCCGACGCGCCGCGGTGCCCACGTAATGGTTGCGGGTGACCTGTAGCCCCGCGCCCCCGTAGGGCGAGCCGTCGGGGTTCGTCTCCGGGTATCGGTAGAAAGCCGTATGGAGATGCACCCTGCCGACCGCGATGTTGCCCCCTCCGCTATCGCCGGCGTAGCCGATCACGGTGTCTCTCGTCACCTCGTCGCCCTTGCTCAGGCCGCTTCTCAGGGCCTCCAGATGCGCCGAGAGGTTGACGTACTTCCCATCGCACGATTTGATCGAAACAAAGATCCCGTAGTCCGCGTGGGTCTGGTTGCGGCCGGCAAAGGTCACGCGCCCGCACTTGAAGGGCGAGAAGACGGAGTTCCACCTGTCGAGCGGATAATCTACGGCGAATTTGTCGTTGGTGTTGCGCGGCTCGGTGCATCGGCCGTAGCCGAGGTCGCCGTGGGTGTACTGGCCCCAGAAGTTCGGGATGCCGATCGTGCTCCACCCGGTCGGGATGCCGTCGCCATCGCTACCGTTAGCCTTGGAACCGTGCTGGGTCTGCACGAAGAAGCCGGGGTCTGCCCTCCAGCACCCCTCGGCGATGCGCTCCTCGCCGCCTCCCTTCGTGGTGGCACGCGTGGAGGTGACCGAAGACCCGTCTTCGGTGGTGGAGTTTTCGGGGACCTTCTCGTCCTCCTGGCGTTCCACCGCGCGCGCGTCCGCGCCTGAAGGGTACAGCGCCCCCGTCGAGTTGGCCCCCGGCAACCCGAGCGAGCCCGCGGATCGCGACGGTTGCTCGAAGCGCACGTCGGAGAGCAGCTCCCTGCTGCCTGCGTCCAGGCCCCGCCCTTCCGGATCATCGGCGTAGACGTTGATCTTGTAGACGCGACCGTTGACCGGCACGTAGACCGCGGTGTAAGGGGTGCTGCCGGGTATCGCCCCGACCGCCACGCCCTCGTGCTCCCTAGCGACGTCCACCGTCTCGCGCTCCAGGGACAGGTCCGGATAGTCGTCCAGAACCCCCTCGACCTCGGCTTCGATGTCTTCGGGCGCCAACTCGTAGGCCAGCGCTACCCGCAGCGCTGGCTGACCGCCGTGGTCGTGCGCCGCGTCGGTGTCCGGGTACCAGAGGGTGTACCCGTAGGTGTCGTCGTAGGTGTAGGGCTCCCGCTCGACGTTCCACTCCGCCGGGTGGACGACCGCCGCCCCGACGGCCTCACCCCCCGTCTTCCGGGTCGTATCGGAAGGTTCCTGGGCCTCCGCGCCGGTGCCCGCGGCCACCATGACTGAGACCACTGCGAGGAACACGAAACCCAATATCTTGTTGCGCATCTCCCCCTCCAAGGAATATGTGCTGTAAGCCTGACCATTATCGGACAAAAGTTTCGATATGTTAAGGGATATAAGTTACATTTGTTATCTCTTTCGAGATCCCACCCCCTCCCGCCACCGCTGCGCGAGGACGCGGGCCAGAAACAGCGGGTTGCCGAGCAGGTAGCGACGCCACAGCCGGCGGGGCTCGACGAGGAGACGGGCGAGCCACTCGAAGCCGTTATCGGTGAGGAGGCGCGGGCCTCGCCGGAGCCGCCCGGAGGCGTAGTCGAAGACGGCCCCGCCGGTCAGGGCGACCCCGACGTCGAGCCTGCGGTGGTTCTCCATCAGCCAGCGCTCCTGCAGGGGCATGCCGAGACCGAGGAAGAGGACGTCGGGCCTCGCGGCGTTGATCTCCGCCACCACGGCCTCGTTCTCGGTGCTTCCAACCCGGTGATCGAAGAAGCCGTGCCGGACGCCAACGATTTTCAGGTCCGGGTGCGACCTCCGAAGCCTTGCCGAGGCTTCTTCAGCCACGCCGGGACGGGCGCCGAGGAAGAAGAGAGAGAAACCTCGTTCCTCGGCGAGGGCGGCGAGGCGCGGGAGCCAGTCGGCGTAGGTGATCCTCCCGGGAAGACGGTCTCCGAGCATCCTGGCCGCCAGCCTCACGCCCGCCCCGTCGCAGAAGACGACGTCCGCCGCTGCGAAGAAGTCCCGGAGCCCCTCGTCCTCGTGGAGGAGGTTGAGGCAGTGGGCGTTGACGTTCAGCACGATCCCGCCCCGGCGCCGGACGAGGCGCGTTACCTCCGCGTGCAACCCCTCGGCGGTGATCCGGTCCACCCCGACCCCGAGCACCCCAAACCGCCCGCCGCGGCTCACACCCGGCTCCCGAGGGCGCGCAGTATGGACGCCTCGATCTCCCGGAACCGGACAGGCCACGAGTTCTCCCGCGCCAGACGCCCTCTCGCCCGGGCCCTTTCGTCAGTCTCCGTCTCCGGAAGGCTCTGCAAGGCCCCGACGAAACCCTCCGGCCCGTCGGCGAGGTACACGTGCTCGGAGAGATTTTCCAGAGCCGGAAGCGGTGAGGCCACGACGGGGCGGCCCGTGGCGAGGCACTCGTAGGTCTTGGCGGGCGAGATCGCCCGCGTGAGGCCGTTGATCCTGTACGGCAACACGAAGGCGTCCACGCCGGCGAGCGCCTCCGGCAACCGTCCGTGGGACACCTCTCCCCGGTACTCCACGTTTGGTTCGTCAGCCAGATGTCTCTCTGCGGGGTCGAGCACCCCGACCAGCCGCAACCGGAAGCCGGCCCGCGCGACGGCCCGGAGAACGCCAAAGTCCACCCGCCTACGGTCCGCGTCCCCGAAAAAGCAAACCGTTCGCGGCGGCAGGGCGGGGGGATGCTCCTGGAGGGCGGCGAAGTGTTCGTAATCCACGGCCGGGCCGCTGAGCGAGGCGTCCGGCCTGAGGCGCCGGGTCCTTTCGAGGAGGGGCTTCGAGGTGCAGGAGACGAGGTCGGCCCGCGTGAGGAGCTCGCGTTCGGTGTCCGTTATGTCCTTCGGGACGTGGGGAAATTGCTCGTAGTCGTCCGCGCGGTCGTAGAGGACGAGGCGGGGATCGAGGGCGGAGATCAAGTCCAGCGTCGTGCGGGTCGGCGGGTAGGCGACGACGATGGGCCTCACGCCCACGGCCCTCTCCAGGTCGCGCGCCACCCGGGGCAGGAAGAACCTCCGGTTCGCCGCCCTGAAGACCCGTAGGGTCGGCGGCAACACGAGCGGGGGGTACACGAGGGGCCCGCCGTCCCCGGCCCGCCCGGCCCCTGACCCCCGGACCCTCGCGCCGACCTTCGCGAGCGCGGACGGTCGGGGATTGGCGAGGCCCGTGGTCTCGACGAAGACGGTCGGGTGGCCTGCGCGGGCGAAGAGCGTCGCGACCGTCTGGTGGCGCTGCCAGAGGAAATTCCACCGGACGCCGGAGAGGACGACGACGGGGGTTTTCGTCACGGCAGTCCCCGCTATCCCCGGGTCTCCGCGCCCATCAAGTCGAGAGCTCCGGCGGTGTCGGGCATGGGACCTGCGCCGTAGACCCGGTCGAGCCCGAAGAGGCCCAGGACCTCTACGGCCCCCTCTAGCCGCTCCCCGCTCACCCGACTGCGCCACCCGTCCACGGACGGACGCTCCCCCCAACGGCTGGTAAAGGAGGGACGTCCGAGTTTTCCGAGGACCCCATCGTCGAAATCCCGCCCAACGAACGCGAACAGGCGCCGCAACTCCGGTTCGGGGTCGAGGACGAGGTTCTCGTAGAAGCAGAGGTGGATGGCGCCCGGCGAGAATTGCCTGAGGGGCACGTGGTTGTCTATGCACCACAGGAAGAGGTGCCGCTCGAAGGGGTCGCGGGCGGCCCGGATGCGTTCCTCAACCGGCAGGAGGTGGTCTTCGACGAGATCCCCCTGACCCATCGCCTCGTCGAGGTTGTCCCGCCACCCGAGCGCGAGACGGGAGGAGACGACGGCGCACGGGTGCCGCATCAGCAGCACGATGGGCATCCCGGGGAAGTTCTCCGCGAGCCAGCCGAGCAGCAGGTTCGCCCTTATGTCCTTCACCAGGCGCCGCCGGGCCACGAGGGCGCCGCCCCGGTCGGTCCAACCGCTCCGGAGTTGGCCGGTTACGGCCTTCCGGGCGGGTTCGAGGAACTCTTCGCGCCGGTCCCCGGGCCTCAGGTATTGCTTGCTCCCGAAGCCGCGGAAGTCCTCGACCTTTCCAGGGTGGAACGGCTCGAAGACCTGGCGGTAGCCTGAGTCGTGGTTGACGAGCCCGGAGAGCCAGGTCGTCCCGCTGCGCCCGCTCCCGGCGAGAAAGACCGTCTCGGTGTGGTCCCCCCTGGCGAGGTCGAGGCCGCCGAGGAGCCTTCGCAGAGAGGCTCCGGCCGCCGACAGACCAACGTGGCCCCGCACCAGGACCCGCTTAGCCCGGGGTCGTCTCGTCCGCGGACCCGCCGGCGGCCTTCGGGGGGTCGCCCGTCTCCCGGGCCAGCCGCACGGCGGAGGCGGCGAGGACGAAGAAGAACAGCGTCGAGGCCGGGAGGTACCAGTGCCACTCGACGACGGAGGAGACCAGGTAGACCACCATGCCCGCCACGACGCCGGAGAGCAAGAGCCGTTCCTCCCCCTCCGGCCGGCGCCGCCAGGCGGCCCGCGCGGTAAAGGCCAGGAGGACGACCACGAAGGCCACGAGGGCCAGGAAGGCGAAGATGCCGGTCTCGGTCAGCTGTTCCAGGTAGAGGTTGTGAACCTGTTTGACGCCCTGCACGCCCGGCCGGCCTTCGAGCCAGGTGTACTGGAAGGTGCCGGCCCCGGTCCCGGTGAAGGGGTTTTCGAGCCAGACCTCCCAGGCCAGTTTCCAGTAGTCCGCCCTGAAGCCGACCCCCAGGGAGACGAGCCTCTGGGCGGCGTTCCCCCCCCGGTCCGGGTTGCTGAAGACCTCGCGCGCGGCCCCGCCGAGGCCGCCGTACCCCGTCACCAGGAGGGCAGCGAACGCCGCCGCGGCCACGGCCGCGCCGATCCCCACGGCCGCGCCGAGGTAGCGCCGGGCGACGGCCGTAAGCTCGTAGCGGGAGGCGAGGTACGCGTAGGCGGCCTGCAGGACGAAGGCGACGATGAAGGCCAGGATCAGGTCGTCGCGCAGGACTAGCCCGTCGGCGACCTTCTGGCCTGGGGCGGCCCTGGGATCGAGGAGCGAGCCCAGGCCCTGCATCCGCCACCAGAGCCAGGCGCCCGGGATGGAGACGAGCAGCAAGTTGGCGAGCATCTGCAGCCGGTTGGCGCCCAGCACGAAGAGGACGCCGAGGCCTACCCCGAACGACCCGATGCCGCCCCGGGAGAGCGTCAGGTAGAGCGTGACGATGGAGCCGAGCAGGAGCACGGCGTAGAGCCCCCGCAGGACGGGGTTGCGCAGCTCGGTCATCCGCGAGAGCGCCAGCACGGCCCCCATGCCCAGAAGGACCGCGGCCGTGTTGGGGTACCCGAGGGTCGAATCTACCCTGTAGCCGTCAATGGAGTTTATCTCGTAGTCGTCCGGGTAGGTCTTCTGCAAGATCCCGTATCCGGCCACCACGGCCACCGCCAGGCCGAGGCCGTCCACCAAAGATTCCACCTGCCGGTAGCCCGGCAGGGAGCCCCGGGCGAAGGCGCTCGCGCCGACGACGGCCGCCAGGAGCAGCAGGAGCAGGGCGAACCAGTACGAGGTCTCCCAGAACGCGCCCAGCACCGCCGCCAGGGAGACCACCAGCGCCCATCCAAGACGCGGCACCGCGACGTCCACGGCCAGGGCTATGGCGAAGGCCGCCAGGTACATCGAGGCCCTGAGAGCCTCCTTTATCGTCTCCGTCTCGCTTATCGTCCAGATCATGGAGAGCCCCTTCACGAGAACGAGGATGGCGAGGAGTGAGATCAGGACCCACCCCTCCCGCGACACCCCGCCGTAGAAGCCGCGCGCGAGCACGGTCGCGAAGAGCAGCCAGAGCACGCCGGCGGCCACGGGAAGCCACAACTCGTCGTTGTAGAGGCCGTCGCCCATGAGCCCGAACACGGTCGCGCCGACGAGCGAGAGCAGGACGAAGGCCTTGAATGCGATGAGCAAACGCCCGGGACGCCAGCCCTTCTCGCCGTCCTCCCCTCCCGCGCCGAAGAAGCGGCTCCTGACCGCCTCGACGTCCTTCACGCCGGACCTCTCACGCCGGGGCTTCCGCGACGAAAACGCTCACGAGCACCCGTTCAGCACCACCCCGAGCAGGTTCGTCCCCGCTTCCAGGAGGTCGTCGATGGTCTCGCGGGCCAGGCTCTTCGGCGTCCGGGAGGCATGCACGACGAGCAGCACCCCGTCGAAGCCGTCGGAGAGGTTCGGGGACGAGAGCACCCCGCCCGCGA
>JALZNL010000677.1 GCA_030857715.1 Actinomycetota bacterium
CGGGGTTATTCACCCGAGTGCGTGGAAGGTGAATTCTCCGAAGTTCGCATCCAGCATCATGTATAAACTTGGGCGAAATCGGCTGCAGAATGGCGTTTTATGAGCCTCGATGGGCGAGAGCTGACCACAAGGTGTGGTGTTGGTGGATCGATATGCGAAAAAGTGGATACAAACTCGTCGTGATGGTGTCCTCCAAGGTGCCCCTTAAGGTATAATTGCTTGACGTAATTGACGGGTATGGCAGAGACGAAGGGTCTTGATATGGGTAGCGGCGCCGAACGCAAGGCCGAGGGCGGTACGGAGGTTGCAGCGCGGTCCGTGGCTGAGGCTGTTGCCGAGGCTGCGGCTGAGAGCGCGACCCAGGCTACAGCCGAAGCCGTCGTTTTGGGAGAGCTTGGGGGGTTGCTGCCGGATAGCGAGAGCTCTGCTGCGGGGGCGCGTGAGGTGTTAGAGGAGCTCGGAGAGGCAGCGCCGGCGGAGAGGGACGCTGTGTTGACGCTGGCTCCCCTGGTCCTCCGCGTGCTGGCGCGCGGCGGCCACGCGGAGCGAGATGCGCTGGAGCGAGCCCTCGAAGGGTCCACTCGCGAGGAAATACCGGGAGACCCGGAAGAGATGAGCGACGAGCTATTCGCCGAGCTCGAGGTAGAGAACCTCGTACGCCTGTGGGATCGGTACAGGTGGATCGAGGAGAGGTCCCTGTCCGGTCCCGAGTTGCGCGAGCGGCTGGGCGGGGTGAGCCGTCAGCGGCTGGAGCAGCTCAGGAAGCGGGGGAGGCTTTTCGGATTGATGCTGCCGTTCCGCGGCAGCTACGTCTACCCGCACTGGCAGTTCGACCCGGAAACGGGGGAGGGCCTCGAAGACCTGCCGAGGCTCCTTGGTACCGCCGAGGAGGCGGGCGTGGGCCCGCTGGCGCTGGACGGGTTCATGGTCTCGGGGTCGGCCGGCGAGGACGGGGTTCCCCCTTACCGGATGTTCCGATCCGGCCCAGAGGGGCGCGAGTTGGTGCTGGGGGCGCTGAGGGCGGCCTTGTCGGAAGGGTCCTAGCATAGCGGAGGGATCGGCGGGGGAGCCCGAGGCGGGTTCGGGGCTCGCTCTTCCGCCCGACACCCGCCCGGTCGCGGCGGACCCGTCCCGAGTGCTGGGCGAGTTCGGGATCGACGTCTGGCGCCTGCAGCGGGGCGGCCATCCGCTCGACATAAAGAGCTATTCTACGGGCAAGTACCGCTTCGACGCGCCAGGCGGGGAGTACCCGGCACCCCTTTACGCTAACACCTTCAGGCTCGGATGCTTCGCCGAGGTTTTCGGCGATACGGGCGTGATCGAGGCCTCGGAAATCCGGATGAGGTCCCTGTTCAGGGTGAGCTCCACGCGGACGCTCAGGCTCCTGACCCTCGACGACGGTGGGGTGCAGAAGGCGTTCAGGCTGGACTCCAGGATCTGCGACACCAAGGTGTACGAGGTGAGCCGGGCGTGGGGCCTTGCCTTCCACGGATGGTACCCGGAAGCGGACGGCATCCGCTACATTTCGCGCCACGCCTCACCGCATCTCAACGTGTGCCTCTTCTTGGACCGGTGCGTGGACGCGATACGGGCACAGGAGGTGGGGCGCCTGGTGGACCTTGCGAAGACCGTGGCTGCGGCGAGGCGCGAGTACCATCTGGTCTCGCAGAGTTAGGTGCCGGGGGTGAAGGGGTGCGTGTCGGAGCGTCACGGCGTACGGCTCAGCGGAACAGAAGCCTTCGGAGCGCTCCAAGCATGAGGAGCGCTACGAGGAGGCCGGGGAGGCCGAAGAACACGGCCGTAAAGAGCGCGATGCGGTCTTCTTCACCCCCACCTACAGAGGATCGCCTCGAGGGAGTCCACGGGCCGGCAGGCGAGAGAGACGCCCCGCCTCCGTTTCGAACCGGCCTATGGGCGACCTCGGCTGTAGAGTTTCCTACCCCGTCGCGCGCATCCGTCTGGTAGACGACGATCGCCAGAAGATATGGAGCGTTTCCGAGGCAGTTCTACTGCTCCCCGGGCATGGTCTCGCAAACGCTCGATTACGAGAAATATAGTGCACATTACACACACATAAAGCAT